>CAJQPO010000074.1 GCA_905480225.1 uncultured Flavobacteriales bacterium
TAAAAAGCAGGTTTCAAGTATTTAATTGAATAATCTGTTACTGGAAGCAGTACTCCTTGAATTTCCATATCCCGGTAAGAAACTCCCAAGGACCTCAAAGCTTCTACTCTGGCAACCTCAAAGTACTGTGCATAATTTCCATAATAGCAATAACCCATTTGATCAGTCTCTGCATACCTTACTCTAATTTTAATTTCGGAATAGAACATTTCTTATTGCTTATCTAAATTTACTATTATTGTTTGCTATGCAAAACCTCATGCACCTATTCCTTTTAACCATCGTGTTGTTAGCATCATTAGGATGTTCGAATTTTCGAATAGTAAATAATGACTTTGAAAACCGCTCGATTAACGACAACATCTCATCCGACGCCAAGACATTAAATAGCTTATCACATTACAAAGCATCCATTGACAGTGCTATGAATAAACGCATAGGAACATCCTCTTCTCTAATGATGAAGGGGTCTCCTGAAGGAAAATTAGGCAATTTTTGTGCTGATGTAATTTATACACAAGCAGAAAGATGGAATAGCGCGCAAACAGGACCATCCAAGCCAATTGATTTTGCAATACTGAATAATGGAGGGCTAAGGGTTCCTATTGACTCGGGAGAAATTACGATACGAAATATTTACGAATTAATGCCTTTTGAAAATGAAATCGTTGTTGTTGATATTTCTGGAAAAAGAATGAATGAATTAATCCGATATATTCAAAGTAGAACGATGGGAAAAGGAAGGAAATCTGGTGTGCCCGTATCGCGGCATATGCGGATTCGATACACTTCAAGTAAGACTCATTTTAAGTGCCAAATAAAAAGTAAACCTTTCGACGAAACTAAGACTTATAAAATAGCCACTTCTGATTATTTGGCTAAAGGAGGTGATGAAATGACTTTTTTTGAATCTCCAATTCAACTGATTGAAACAGGGATTAAATTACGAGATGCTTTTATTGATTTGATTCAAGAAAATGACCAGAAAGGCATACGCATCAATGGCACATTAGACCAAAGAATAATCTATGAACCAGAATAGACGAGAATTTATTAAAACAATGAGCCTTGGAACTGCTGGACTATTTGCACTTAGCTCGTTCGACATTAGTAGGTTAGCAGATGAAGTTGATTTAATTCGTTTAACCATTGTTCATACCAATGATATGCATAGCCAAATTGAGGCCTTTCCAATTGGACATAAAAAATATGCTGGAATGGGTGGCATGGCTAAAAGGGCATCAATCATTCATTCAATTCGAAAGAACTCATCGCATATGCTTTTACTGGATAGTGGAGATATTTTCCAAGGAACACCCTACTTTAATTTTTTTGGTGGCGAAGTCGAATTTAAATTAATGAGTCAAATGGGATACGATTGCGCTACCATGGGGAATCATGATTTTGATAATGGCTTAATCGGTTTTGAAAAAATGTTACCTAACGCAAACTTCCCGTTTGTTGCATCGAATTATGATTTTTCTGACACTATTCTTGATAAAAAAACTCATCCCTATAAAACATTTAAAAAGGGCCCTCTAAAGATTGGGGTTTTCGGCATTGGCATTAAATTAGAAGGACTTGTAAATAAAGACCTTTACGGCAACACCGTGCATAGAGACGAAATAGTTACGGCGAATAAGACTGCTGAAATATTAGTTGATAAAGGTTGTGATTTTGTCATCTGCTTATCCCATCTTGGATATCGGTACAATGAAAATAAAATAAGCGATCTAGAACTTGCAAAAGAAACTTGTAATATTGACCTTATACTTGGCGGACATACGCATACGTTTCTGGACGAACCGACATCCGTAATGAACAGCGTAAACCAAGCTGTAGTTATCAATCAGGCAGGTTGGGCTGGGTTAGTTATAGGTAAATTAGACTTCTTTTTTGAAAAAAGTTCAAAAAGAAAGTGGGATAATAACATGGCATTGTTCACAAATAAAAACTGTGCCAAAAAAATTATTTAAACCGAAGTAAATTATTTTAAAAAAGCAATACCAAATTCGTTTTTTTTATAACTTTTTTATCCAAATATTTGTTCTGTGATAATTAAGAAGGCTACTTAACTAAGCGACTCCCTTAATTATCGTGAGCACATTGGATTAACTGACCTTTTAACTTTTTATTGTATGAAAAAAAACCATGAATCTGTATGGACAAATTGCTTGTCCGTCATAAAAGACAACGTTAGTTTACAGAGTTACAAAACATGGTTTGAGCCGATAAAATCGGTCAAAATAAAAAACAGCATTTTAACCATTCAGGTACCCTCACAATTTTTTTATGAGTGGCTAGAGGAACACTATATTGAACTCCTAAGAAAAACCATTCGAAAAGAGATTGGACCAGATGCGAAACTCGAGTACAGTATTGTCATGGAGAACAATGCTAGAAGCACCAATCCTTACACAGTAAAAATTCCAACTACCAATACTAAGGCTCTAAAAAACCCTTCGGTTTCAATGCCTTTAGATGTAAGTAAGAATCCTATTAAAAATCCGTTCATTATACCTGGATTAAGAAAAGTCAATGTAGATTCTAACTTAAATCCAAATTATTCATTTGAGAACCTAGTGGAAGGAGATTGTAATCGCCTAGCAAGATCTGCTGGATATGCGGTTGCTAACAAACCCGGAGGAACTGCATTTAACCCCTTACTTATCTACGGTGGAGTCGGTTTGGGAAAAACGCATTTAACGCATTCTATCGGCATTGGAATTAAAAATAAATTCCCCAACAAAACTGTTCTATACGTTTCATCAGAGAAATTTACACATCAGTTTATTGATGCGGTAAAAAACAACAACACAAATGATTTCATTCATTTCTATCAGATGATTGACGTGTTGTTAATTGATGACGTTCAATTCTTTGCTGGAAAAGAAAAAACGCAAGACGTATTCTTTCATATTTTCAATCACCTGCACCAAACTGGTAAGCAGCTGGTGCTGACTTCCGATAAACCACCTGTTGAAATGCAAGGCATGGAGCAAAGACTTCTTTCTCGTTTTAAATGGGGGTTGTCCGCTGATCTTCAAGTTCCAGACCTTGAAACAAGAATAGCTATTCTTCAAAAGAAAATGTACTCAGATGGTATTGATTTACCAAAAGAAGTAGTAGAATATTTGGCCTACAGTATATCCAGTAACATTCGAGAATTAGAAGGCGCTTTAATTTCACTCATTGCACAGTCCTCTTTAAATAAAAAGGCCATTACACTGGATCTCGCGAAACAAATGATAGATAAATTTGTGAAAAACACAGCGAGAGAAGTGTCCATCGAATACATTCAAAAAGTTGTGTGCGATTATTTCGATTTACCCATCGAACTAATGAAGTCGAAGACAAGAAAAAGAGAAGTTGTACAAGCGAGACAAATTGCAATGTTCTTCGCGAAAAAGATGACCAAGTCTTCTCTAGCCAATATCGGTGCACACTGTGGAGGAAAAGATCATGCAACCGTATTGCATGCCTGTAGAACAGTTAATAACTTATCCGAGACTGATAAATCATTTCGAAGTTATTTAGATGATTTAGAAAAGAAATTGAGTGTTCAATAAAGAAATAATAGCATTACTAAAAAAACCTCCTTATTTAAATGGGAGGTTTTTTTTTGAATGCACTTTTCACATCCGCTTAAAGCTTTGTTTTATTTCCAGCATTGTATGAGCCCACCTGTCTAAATAAACGGTGAATTTTAGTATTATCATAGATTCCACCAAAAAGAATAGCTTGCGGACCGGTTGCCAATACTGGAACCATTGTGCTACTGTGCCCACCAGTAGAAAATTCTACCGCTATGCTATTGTAATCACTATACATCGACCTGTAAGGCCCTGTTTTTAACTCACTTGCCATTGTAAATCCGCCAGTCTCATGATCTGCAGTGACCACTACTAAAGTGTTGCCTTGTTCCGCAGCATAATCTAAAGCCACTCCTACTGCCTTATCAAAATCCAACACTTCTTGAATAACGTACTCACCGACATTTGAATGCCCTCCCCAATCAATCTGAGAACCCTCTATAACCAGAAAAAATGGTTCCTCTTTTAGAGAAAGATGATCAATGGCCCTCTTGGTTGCCGTTGGTAGAAAATCAGCTCTTCCTAAATGTTTAGGTGTCAATCCATCAGGAGCCATTAGATAAACTGGCTTTTGATCTCCTCCTTTCCATGGGGCATCAATTGAATTCGTGTCTAAGAAAAATCCATTAGCTGCTAATGTATCTGCATAATTAAGTGAATCTGATCGATTACAGAACCATTTGTAACCACCTCCAGCTATGAAATCAACTTCACTGGATGCTAACTGCTTAGCAATTTCCTCTTGCATCATTCTGCTTGATACATGAGCATAAAATGAAGCAGGTGTTGCATGTGTTATCGAGGAAGTAGAAACAACACCTGTATTCCAACCTTGGGCAGACAATTCTTCAATTATTGTTTCCAAATCATTGGTGTCCATGTCAACACCTATTGCCCCATTGTACGTTTTTTTACCACACGCAAAAGCCGTCGCCCCTGCTGCAGAATCCGTAATTTTATGCGACCCAGATGGAGTTTTGGACAGCCCAACTATCGGAAATCTTGAAAAATTTGGTTCTCCTTCACCAAAAAAATAGGCACTAGACATTTGAGACAAGCCCATACCGTCACCTACCAAAAAAACAATGTTTAAAGGAAGACTTTTCTTGATTGGTAATGGCGATTCATCAGTTTCTTCAGAGGTGCATCCAATCAAAATTAAAAGTACTGACAGGAGTCCAACCCATTTTAATTCGTTAAAGAGAATAATCATGTGCTTCATTCAAGAGTATTAAATTTCCGGGTTCCAGGCACCAATTAAAGCCTAAAATCTAAATGATTTAGTTCCAGATGTGCAAGATAAGCATTGATTTAGTTTTGAAATAACTCAAAACAATTATTGCGTAATATTTAAGACTTTATTTTAAACCCTACCCATAATTGTTTAAAAAAACTCTTTGGAAATCGCTCGTCTCCTTCAAACCCAAGTGGAATATCCCGACCGTCAGCAGGTACATAACTTGTTCTGAAAATATAATCCCAACAACTTAGACTGATTCCGAAATTTACTCCATATTTTTTTTCTCCCGGAAGTACTTTGGAATGATGCCAAATGTGCATTCGTGGATTATTGAAAAGAAATCTCAACCAACCATAATTTATACGAATGTTAGCATGATTTAGATGTCCTATTGCAATAGAGATATAATAAACAATAAACGCTTGCTCAGGGTTGAAATTACCTATCAACATCATGGCCATATACTTGACGGGAGTATAAATCACATTTTCCATCCAATGGTAACGAAAATGTGCCGCAAATCCCATTTCCTTTACGGAGTGATGAACCTGATGAAAACGCCATAAAAACTTAAATCGGTGCAGACAAATGTGCGTAATCCATTGCACAAAATCTAAAGCAACAAAAAAGATTGCAAGCTGCAACCAATTTGGAAAATCGCTCAAGTCAATTAACGCAAACTTAGACACATCACCTCCAACAATATCCGTAAACCAATGTTCCGTAACGGTCGAAAAAGCCATGAAAATAATGAGCTTAAACAAATAAAAGTTGAAATACATGTAAAATAAATCAAGCCAGAAATCTTTTCGGAAAACGGACTGATTACGTCGCCATGGGAAAATTATTTCTATGCTCCACAAAAACAGCGAAAGGATTGTCAGCCAAACAAAATAATTTACGTACCACGGAGAAGTTTGTAGTGAAATTTCTTTCCAGGTATAGCTACCGAACTCTACAAATGAATTTAGAAAAATATCCCAATAAGTTACTTCCATAATTGTCTGCACAGTTTATTCCTCATTTATAACTAAACGGTTTCACAATAAAACTGTTCAAATTCCTTATTCTAAATTGTGTCTCAAACAAATATAATGATTGGATCCCTTCGTCCCTATTCACTTTCGTGTTAATACTATTTAATATCTAACATTATTCACTTGGTATTTTTTATCTTCAATAAATGAAAATTTTAATGGTTTGTTTAGGTAACATTTGTCGATCCCCAATGGCACACGGGATCATGAGAGATAAAATTAAAAAGCTCGAATTGAATGTTCATGTTGATTCTGCTGGCACATCTTCCTATCACATCGGCTCACCTCCAGACCTGCGACAACAAGAAACGGCAAGGTGTCACAATATAGATATCAGTGATTTAAGAGCCAGGCAATTTACCAAAGATGATTTTGCTGAATTTGACCTCATTTATGCCATGGACAGTGCTAACCTTGCTAACATCATGGCTTTGAGTAAGGATGAAAATGAAAGCAAGAAAGTTTTTATGATTTTAAACGAAAGCCAACCCAACAAAAACCTGGATGTACCCGACCCCTATTACGGTAATGACGATGGTTTTGAATTAGTCTATAATCTTCTCGAACAAGCGTGTACAGTAATCGCGAAAAAAATTGCAGATGGAACATACCGGTAAATTATATCTACTCCCAAATCTTCTTGGACCTGTTGACAAAGATTTAGTCATAACTGCTGGAGCAATCGAAATTATTAATTCCTTAGAGCATTTTATTGTCGAAAATGAAAAAACAGCCAGAAGACATCTTAGAGCTATCGGGTTTAATAAGTCATTTGATAATATAACCCTTTATTCAATTGGCAAGCACAGTGATCACGCTATGTATCCTTCATACTTAAAGCCTGCACTGGACGGAATCCATATTGGAATATTATCAGAAGCAGGCATGGCAGGCATTGCGGACCCAGGTTCAGAAATTATTGCCCTGGCTCATAACTCGAATTTAAAAGTTGTGCCGCTATCTGGTGCATCTTCCATCATTATGGCATTAATTTCATCAGGAATGAATGGTCAGCAATTTAGTTTTCACGGTTATCTACCAAAAGAAAAAAGGGCCAGAATGAAAAAACTGCAACAGCTTGAACAGTCAGTTGGTTCATTTGGGTCTCAAATTTTTATGGAAACTCCATTCAGAAACAATCAATTGCTTGAAGATATTGTAAAGAACTGTTCTCATACGACGCGACTTTGCATTGCTTGTAACCTTACACTTTCCGATGAATTCATTTCAACTAAAACAATTCTTGAATGGAAAAAATGCATACCAAATCTTCACAAAAAGCCAACGGTCTTTGTGATTGGGTAATTAGTTATTGAGAAGAATTCGGATGCCATAATGCAAGGCAGTATAACCAGGCACAAGTCCTCCTGCACTTCCATTTTCTCCAAACGCCATATTGCTCGGTACAACCACTTCTATAGAATCTCCATATTTTCTACCCGAAAGAGCTACTTCAAGCCCTTTTATTAATTGACCTTGTCGCCCATAGCTGAATTCATCAGGAACTAAGTTTCGGTACGTTGAGTAAAACACGTTTTTTCCTTCTAAAAATTTACCTTCATAATTGAGCTTAATGAGGTCTCCAAAAGATATTTGTTCTCCCCTAACGGTATCAGTCTCAATAACGGCAACATGAACTCCTCCCTCCTTTTGACTAAAACTCATTTGAGAACCCTCTAGAAACTTTTTAATTATACTAAACTCTTTCATTTCCATCCAATCTTTCTGTGCACGAATTTGTGCCAAATGATCAGAATAACTTTGGGTATTCACTACCCTAACACGCACCGTCATGACACTATCACCTTCTAAGAAATCAGGAACGTCACTTTCAAGGTAATTTTGAAAAAAATTCTCAGTTTCAATATAAATCACTGCGCTATCTCCAAGATGAAGCTCAGATAATACTTCTTGAAAAGTGCCAGGATCAGCTGTATTTAGATAATGATATTCTAAATGATTTACTTTGAATATAGTTGAGCTATAAAACAGAGAATCACTGCTATTGAAATAAGAAGTATACAAACTTAAATACGCACCCAATTCAATAGGATTTTCTTCTGCTGTAAAATCAAGTAGTTTGTATTTTACACCACCACTACTGGTGAAAAATTCGGGCTTTTCTGCACAACAAGACAACAGAATCAAAAGAATAGCCGTTAATCTTATTTTATTCAAGTCCTATTATTTTTAAATCATAAACCACCGCAGAAAGAGGAGGGATTTTTAAATCATCACCTAGCAATCCATGCGCAAGATGATTGGGCAATATAATTTTCGCCTTATCACCAACACGCATGTAGGTTATTGCCTCGTGGATGCCATATTCAACATAATCCATCTCAATTTTAAAGCAATCTGGCTTTCCTGGATTAGAACGATAAACTACTGTGTCACCTAGTGGAGCTACTTCATATTCTACACACGCCAATTGACCAGGTTTTGCCAAGAGATTTATTTCATTTCCGAATTCATAAATCATGTAACGCAACCCAGATGCGCTAGTGGTCATTTCCCAATGATGCCGATCCACAAATTCATCAATTAGGAATTGTTCATCCTTAACCCATCCCTTATTCAAATCCGAAGAATTTTCCGACGTCCAATTCACTGTATTATCTATCGGGACGGGGTGATCCGATTCGCAAGAAGCATAAAGTATTGTGCTAAAAACAAGGATGTAAAAGCACTTAAACATATTTCTGAACGACCTTTTTAAATTTAGCAATTGTTTCATTTATGGTCTCCTCCGAACTACCTCCTGCAGCATATTTATGCCCGCCACCATTAAAATGGTCTCTGGCTAATTCATTTACGAAGATACTGCCCTTTGATCTAAAAGAAATTTTAACCATTTCCTTAGCTGACCTAAAAAATGCAGCCATTTCAACACCACTAATAGATAGCGCTTTATTTACCAAGCCCTCTGTATCTCCTTTTTCGGCACTAAACCGATGCAGATCTTCCTCCTTTAACCAGATAAATGCTACCCGACCATTTTCCAATAATTCTAATCGTTCAGACACTGCAAAGCCATTCAGCTGAAGTCTATTCATGGAATTGTGATCAAAAATGGCTTCATGCACTTTAAAATGCGCAAGACCCATTTTTAAGAAGTGTGCGATAATTTCATGAGTACGCTCATTTACCGAAGGAAATCGAAATGAGCCTGTATCTGTTATCAAACCAAAATAAATCGCCTCTGCGATGGGAATATCTACTAATTCGATATCATTCAATTCATCTATAAAATCAAATACTAATTGAGCTGTAGAACAGCAGGTCGGATCGTTAAAATAAATATCGCCCTCGTAATTAGGTTCTTCGTGATGATCGATTAATACCTTCAAAGATTTCGAATCGGCAATTAAATCACCGAAACTACCTGCTCTTTTCAAATCATTATAATCCAAAGAGAATACAACATCAGAATCAGAAAGTACTTCTTTCGCTCTTGCCTCCATTTTATCGAAAACAATAATCTTATTTGAGTAAGGAATAAAATAAAGAAAATCAGCTAAAGCATCAGGCACCACAATGGAACAAATGCAACCTTTCTTTTCTAAATACATGGCTAATGCACAAGAAGAACCTATAGCATCCCCGTCCGGAGACTTGTGTGTAGAAATAACCACCTTTGTCCCTGGAGTAATTACTAATTTAATTTTCTCCAAATCTGATTTTGAAAGCATCCAATAATGTATAAACCTTTTAATACTAAAAAGCCTCATTTCTATACGAAATGAGGCCCTTTTAATTTTTTCTTAAATCACTGACCGAAACCGTTTAGAATGCCTTTCCTGTGTTCGATCAACAAACCTACACAACCACTAGAAACGAACTCTTCAGCTGCCAAACCTCCCTCACCAATAGTTCCGGGTACGATCACTTCGATATGTAATTTTCGTGTCATTTGAGAAGTAAAACTAAATTCTCCCCCATCCTTCTTGCTATCATAACGAACTTGCTCCGTCATTTTATATCGCCTTTTTTTAACTGTTTTTGAAGTCGTTATGACTTCCAACATTGGCTCCCCATCATCATCGAATTTCTCATCACCATATTCATCTAGCATCGGCATTTCCTCAGATTCGGAAATAACTTGTTCGTCCCAGTATGGTTTTTTTATTCTTTCGATAATACGAAGTTGTATTACTCCAGGAATATCCTGCTCATTGGCACAAGCAGTTATTCGATAATCCATTCCTTTATACGCAACCATGGTCACTTCGGTCGTATCTCCTGTATCAAATTGCCCACTTTTAGACTGGCCATTAAATAAGAACCCTTCTCTTCTTCCATCGTCACAAGATCTAACAAATTGAAAACAATCCATTTGTGCTATCGCAGCAGGACCAGCATACATAAAAACAATAACAATAATAATTTGTAGTTTTTTCATAATCATTCTCTTAACCAGTAATTGAATTTCGTAATTCAGCTACTAAGGATTTTAACTCATTAAATTGTTCTTCAGAAATAATAGGTCGATCACCACCTTTTAAAACAGTCAGACCAGCATCATTAACTGAACTTTCGGTAGTACCTTCGGCATACTCTAGATTCATAAATAGTTGCTCTATATCACTTAATTCGCCCATAATTTCTTCGACATCTGCATCTTCATCGGCAAAATCATTCAAAAAACCCATTACACTTTCAACGGTCAATTGTTGGCTTGCAATTTCTTCAATGATAGGACTTCCTGCTTCATAGGTCTCGACCATGTTTGTCAAAAGATAGAGTCCTTCTATCCAACCACCCGCAACAATTAGCCTCAACGTTCCTCCTCGTTTATTTTGATCTAAATAGTCGTAAGCTTGATAATAAGTGTCGGCAGAAATCGATACAATACTATCAAGTTCACTATTTGATATGTGCTCCTGAAGACGTTCCGTTAATGCTTTATCCAAAGCACTTTTTATGTTTAATTCACTAGACAAATTATCTACTACCTTGATGTATTTTACAAGTTCCGGGCCATAATTGAACGAACTGGCATAACTTAAATCTGCAAAGTAGACACCAAAGTTTAAAGCTTTTGATTTTTTATCCCCATAATTGGAAACATTTGAAGGGTTACTCAGAAAATCAAAATTGCCCTCACTTCCAATATTTTGGAGCGCTAAAAACAAATCTGAAGGAGTTGGCACTTCATAAGACAAATTGGGATCGAAACTTTGCTCTTCTGGTTTATTTCCCTCATCTGCTACTACAGAATCAGCAACCGCAGGAATTTCTTCATTTTGGATTGGTGTTTCGTTTTCACCGCAAGAACTCAACAAGACCGAACTTGCTAAACTCAAGACACATATAACTTTGAACTGTTTCATTTTCATTTTCCTTAATTTACTTCAACAACAAAAATAGAAATAATTTAACGCCTTGCAATTTGGATTTCATTATTTTAAAATCTTAACAATTGTATTTAATCAATTACTATATTTGTCGCCTAAAATTTTAACACAAATAATCCATGATTTCAAATAGAACATTCACCATGATAAAGCCCGACGCCGTCGGAAGCGGTAATACTGGTAATATCATTCAAGCAATTACTGATGCCGGGTTTCAATTAATTGCAATGAAATATACGCAGCTTACAAAAGAGCAAGCAATGGCATTTTATGCAGTACATTCAGAACGCCCTTTTTATATGGAATTAGTAGAGTACATGACTTCTGGTCCCATAGTAGCCGCTGTTTTAGAAAAAGACAATGCTGTAGAAGATTTCAGGGCATTAATTGGCGCAACCGATCCAGCAGAAGCTGCAGTAGGCACCATAAGGAAGAAATATGCTGAATCTAAAGCTAAAAATGCCGTTCATGGTTCCGACAGCAATGAAAATGCGCAAATTGAGAGCGATTTTCACTTTACAGAAAATGAAAAAATTGAAGCACTAATTAGTTGATTTCATCAACTATATTCTTGTGCTTTATTTCAACTTCACATCTTCAAGGAAGTCTTGTTGAAGAAAATCATTTACATTTCTTACGATTTGAGCTTTCCCATAGGAAAGCTCTTCTCGTAATACCGAGCTATTAAGTTCAACAATAAGCAACTTGTTTTTAACTTTAATGCTAATTGTTTTAGAAGCAACAACCGGACCCATGATTTCTGGCCATCCCTTAACTATATCTAGTTCTACCATCTTATCATTCAAACGATAGGCTTTTAAAAGGCTTTTAATGGCCTCATCTAAGGAGCTGGTATTTGATTTTCTTTTAGCCAATTGCTATTAGGTTATAGGTAATTTTATGATGATCTAGAATCTGACGCACCCGATCTTCATTGGTGTCAGTGATGAAAACTTGCCCAAATTCTTTATTAGAAACTAATTTCATTAGACTATATATACGTTGTTGATCAAGTTTATCAAAAATATCATCTAGTAACAAAATTGGAAAATAATTTTTGCTCTTTTTTAAGAATGCAAACTGACCAAATTTTAATGCAATTAAAAAAGACTTTTGCTGTCCTTGAGAGCCGTACTTCTTAACAGGATAACCCTTTAGATTAAATAATAAATCGTCTTTATGTATGCCACCATTGGTGTATGCTAAGGCTTTATCTTTATCTCGCGTGCTCAATAGCAAATCATAGAAGTTCAAACTATTTAATTGTGAAACATATTGTATGTCAACAACTTCAGCAGAATCGGTGATGGATTGGTATCTTTCGTTAAATATAGGCTTAAACGCTTCTAAAAAATTCGACCTTTTTTCAAATATGTATTGTCCGTATTGCATAAGAGATTCATCCCAAACTTTCAAATTGTCTTCGTTCCACGTGCGTTCCTTTTGAAAATATTTCAACAACGCATTTCTTTGTTGAAGCACTTTGTTGTATTTAAATAAGTGATCTAAATATTGTTTATCAAATTGTGCGATAATTCCATCTAGAAATTTCCTCCTCACATCACTACCACCTAAAATCAACTCAACATCATTAGGTGTAACCATAACCGAAACGAAGGAACCAATATGATCCGCTAATCGGTCGTATTCTTTTGCGTTTCGTTTAAATTTCTTTTTATGTCCTTTCTTTACTCCACAATACAGTTTCTCAATTGTAGCTTCAAGTTGATACTCACCCTCAATAACAAAGAAATCTTCGTTGTATTTAATGTTTTGACTGTCGCTCGGATTAAAAAAACTTTTACAATAAGACAAATAATATATAGCATCTAATAAATTCGTCTTTCCAACACCATTATTTCCAATAAAACAGTTGATACCACTAGCAGGCTGCATCTCAAAAGATGCGTAATTTTTAAAGTTGACAACACTAAGACTGCTTAATTTCATGAACTATTTTTCATAACAAAAGTAATACTTGCGGTTCCAATTGGAGTAGTTGTTAAAAAAAATATATTTTTGCAATCGAAATTCACAACAAATGGCTGAAGAAAACAAGGAAAAAATAGCACAAGAAGAAGTTAAAGAAACTTCACAAGAAGAAATCACCACGGATGTTGATGGCGAACAAAAACCATTGCTGGACAAAAATGGAAAATTGATTTCAGGTCTTATCATTGCCATATTGGTTTGTTATCTAGGCTGGTTTGGTTTTAACAAATTCATTAGTGAACCTGCTGAAATTGCAGCACAAGATGAGATTTGGTGGGCAGAAAATGCCATGCATTTCACTGAAGACTATAATGCTGCAATAATGGGCGACAGTGCCGAAATATTTAATGGATTTGAATCGGCATTAGAAAACATTTCAGGAACACAAGCTGGTTTAATTGCGCAGTTTGACCTTGGGATTGCTTATTTAAATAAAGGCGAATATGAACAAGCTAGGGCTGCTTTAGTTGATGTAGACTTTGGTGACCAAATGGTAACTACCGTTGCTAAAGGAGCTATTGGTGATTCCTATATGCAAGAAGGAGATGCTGAAAATGCCATTAAATATTACGATATCGCCATCAGTAATTCATCAAATAGTTTTACATGTCCGCTGTATTTGAAAAAGTGTGCTTTTGCTTACGAATCCATTCAACAGTGGAATAAAGCATACGCATACTACGAGAGAATTAAAACTGATTTTCCAGAAAGTGATGAAGCAAAATCTGCTGAAAAGTATATGGTTAAAGCACAAGCAAATAGCGAAGCAAAGTAATGGCAACAATTGGAAAGAACTTATCCAGTTATAATAAAGATAAAGTTCCGAGTGCCGAATCGATGAAATTTGCGGTTGTTGTTTCTGAATGGAATGAGCACATTACCTCACAACTTCTGCAAGGAACTAAAGACAGTTTATTAGAAAACGGGTGTTTAGAAGAAAATATCCTTACAGCCTATGTCCCTGGTGCTTTTGAGCTTCCGATTGGTGCCCAGTTCGTTTTGGAGTCAAAAGAAGTTGATGCCGTAATTTGTATTGGGAGTGTCATTCAAGGTGAAACAAAACACTTCGATTTTGTTTGCAGTGGGGCTGCTCAGGGAGTAAAAGACGTAGCCATTAAACACAGTAAACCGGTCATCTTTTGCGTCCTAACCGATAATAATGAACAACAAGCATTGGACCGCTCTGGAGGTAAACACGGTAATAAAGGTATTGAAGCAGGCATCGCGGCCATTAAAATGGTTGCCTTAAAAAAACGATTATCTACTCGTAGTACTAGTTTGGGTTTCTAAATTTATTAGCACTAGAAAACCCTTATTGATTAATTATTTTATGTTGACCAATAAACGCACCTTTATCATCAACTATTTTGAGCAAATAAAGCCCTTTACCCACTGAAAGACCATTTACGATTACCTCTTTCCCTCTTTGATTTACCTCCGAATAAATTAATTGGCCGGCTAGATCATAAATCTTCACATCAAACTCTTCTGCGTACTTTTCATTTATTTTAATTGTAAAATCATTAGTAAACGGGTTTGGATAGACCCGAACCTTAGTTAACCCATCGTTATCGTTGACTTCATTATGGAGATCTATAATTGAATAAATCACACCATCATACAAACCAGCAACATAAGCTTCAAGCAAATAATCTTCGCCAAAACAGCTAAACCCACCTGAAAAACTTCCGTGATTAACGGATTCTAGTGATCCTCCCCACCATTTCAAGGAATAAATCCAACTTCCACAAAAATCCGAAAATAAATAATGTCCATTTAAGTTTGGATAAGCAGAACCTCTGTATACAATACCGCCGGTAACAGAGCAGCCGTTTGGAGGTGAACCACCTTGTGAAAACTCATAGACCGGCCATGCAAAATCTGATGAAGTGCTGGAGCAACCTGAAGTATTATAAGCTGCGCTCGCTTCATAACAACGCCAACCATAATTTTCTCCTCCTACACTAGTAGAGAGTTGCTGATTTATTTCCTCCCAAGCATTTTGACCAACATCACCTATCCATAAATCACCATTTAACGCATCAAAACTAAAACGCCATGGATTACGCAATCCGATCGACCAAATTTCATCTAACCAACCGGAAATTCCATAATAAGGGTTTGAAACCGGAATGCTGTAAGGAGCTCCTCCATCAACGTCAATCCGTAACATTTTACCCAACAAATCAGTCGGGTCTTGCGATCGATTTCCAGGATCACCAGCACTGCCCCCATCTCCCATACCGATATACAAATAATTATCTGGCCCAAACTTAATACAACCACCATTGTGATTAGAATACGGTTGTGGTATTGTTATGATTGCGTATTCCGATGCATTATCAGCAATGTCTGGATTTGTTGAGTTAACAGTAAATCTAGAGATCTGACCATCTCCACTATTATCTGTATAATGCACATAAAAATAGCCATTAGAAGAATAATCAGGATGAAATGCCAGCCCCAAAAGCCCCTGTTCACTTCCTCCATTATTTACAATGGTCTGAATATCTAAAAACACAACTGGATTAACAGTACCTGAGGGCTGTACAATTTTTATTATACCATCTTGTTCCACGATAAAAAGACGGTCATCTCCACAATTAGCAATGTCTACAGGACTGCTAAACCCAACTGCAAATTGAGCTAAAGCAATTTGTGGTTGACTATAATTAACCAAAGAATAAAATAAAAGTACAATTAGAAATGTGAAAATTTTCATGAAAATGTTTTTGGTTTATTACTGAAAGTACACATTCTAAAGTAATTGATGAATCGGATGCCCCGTTAGTTTGACAATTAATAACAGTTGGTTACCCTTATTTTTCTATAATCTCCCGAATATGAGGTTTAAAATAAAGCGTGCTTTTCAAAACCTTCCCATCTTCTCTGTATATGGGTTTACCATTTTCATCTAATTTACTCATATTGCTCCTTTGAATTTCCTCGAACACTTCTGAGATTTTATGTTGCAATCCATGTTTTAAGATCGTGCCACACAAGATGTAAAGTTGGTCACCCAGCGCATCTGCAATCTCAATTAAATCACCCTCTTTCGCTGCCTCCAAATATTCTTCATTTTCCTCACGCATAAGCCTGTACCTAAGCTCATAATCATTGCGGTCAATGTTTGCCACGGGGCTATCATTATTCTTAATTCCAAATGCATTATGAAAGTCTTCAACATGCGCAATTGTTTGGGCGAGACTTAAGCCCTTGATTTCCATTTCTTTCATACTTGTTTTTTTAAACACTCTAAATATATTTTGAACTCGATTTATAACCCTAAAAAAGGGTTAACAATTTTTAACATGAATGAAATACTTTTGAACAATTTTTATAGTGAATTTTAACGTTGATAATGTATAATTGCGGTTAAATAAAGAAATTCAAAATGGAAAACGAAGAACTTGAATCAGTGAACAGTATAAATCTAGCTAAAAAAGAAGATACTTCAGGCGCACCCGACATTCATGCTTTGAATCAAAAAATACAACAAGAAAGTGCCTTCATTGACTTATTAGTAATGGAGCTAAACAAAGTGATTATTGGCCAAGAACACATGATTAACAGTTTGTTAATTGCTTTACTTTCAGACGGCCATATTTTGCTCGAAGGTGTGCCTGGCCTTGCTAAAACGCTTGCAATCAACACATTATCAACAGCGATAGACGTTGACTTTAGCCGGGTACAATTCACTCCAGACTTATTACCAGCAGATTTAATTGGTACGATGATTTACAATCAGAAGAAAGAAGAATTCTCTGTAAAAAAAGGTCCAATATTCGCCAACTTTATTCTCGCAGATGAAATCAATAGAGCACCTGCAAAAGTTCAAAGTGCGCTACTTGAAGCCATGCAAGAACGACAAATTACATTGGCAGACACCACGCACGACTTGCCGAAACCATTTTTAGTGTTGGCAACGCAAAATCCCATTGAACAAGAAGGGACTTATCCATTGCCAGAAGCACAAGTAGACCGTTTCATGTTAAAAGTTGTTTTAGATTATCCTAAAAAGGAGGAAGAAAAACGCATTATTCGACATAACATATCTAAAGAAGGTTTTCCAAAAACGAAAAAAGTAATTAGTGCGGATCAAATCATCAATGCCAGAGAAGTTGTCAGAGAAATTTATTTAGATGAAAAGATTGAGCAATATATTGTTGACATCGTTGACTGTACAAGGTCTCCACAAGATTATAATTTAACTAATCTATCGGCACTTATAGCATTTGGGTGTTCACCAAGAGCCAGCATAAGTCTTGCCATTGCTGCAAAATCATTCGCATTTATTAAAAGAAGAGGCTATGTTATCCCTGAAGATGTTAGAGCTGTTTGTCATGACGTATTGCGACATAGAATTGGCCTTTCTTATGAAGCAGAAGCGGAAAACGTCAACGTAGAAACAATCATTAATTCCATACTTAATTCAATTGTTGTCCCCTAGCCTTTAATGTATGAACGCCAAGGAATTACTTAAAAAAGTTCGGATAATAGAATTAAAGACTAAAGGACTGTCTTCTCAGATATTTTCTGGGGAATACCATTCTGCGTTTAAAGGACGTGGTATGGCATTTAGCGAAGTGCGAGAATACATGCCTGGTGATGAAATAAGAACAATTGACTGGAATGTAACCGCGAGATTCAACCACCCCTATGTGAAAGTCTTTCACGAAGAGAGAGAAATGACCGTGATGTTATTGATTGACATTTCTGGATCAGCGAGTTATGGAACAAAAACAAAATTAAAGAGAGAACTGATTGCCGAAATTGCTGCGGTTATTTCTTTTTCTGCGATACAGAATAACGACAAAATTGGTGTGATTCTATTTGCAGAAAAACCGGAGCTCTATATCCCACCGAAAAAAGGAAAGAAGCATATTCTTAGAATCATTAGAGAATTAATTGAATTCAAGCCAGAAACAAAAGGAACCAATATTCGAGGTGCTTTAGATTATTTCAATAATGTGATAAAAAAGCGAAGTATTGCATTTGTTATAAGTGATTTTCTGGACAACAGTTTTGAAGATCAACTGAAAATAACCGCGCGTAAACATGACTTAGTAGCCTTACAAATAACGGATCATGGAGAATACGAACTTCCGAAAGTTGGATGGATACAAATAGAGGATTTGGAATCGAATCAGCTCAAATGGGTGAACACTAATTCTTCCGAAAACAGAAAAAAATACCGGAAACAGGGCTTAGCTCACGATCATTATTTAAAGAACACATTTAGAAGATCTGGTGTCGATTTTGCAAAAGTAAAAACGGATCAATCCTATGTGCAACCACTGATGAATTTGTTTAAAAACAGATGAAAGCGATTATTCCCATAGTACTTTTCCACCTCCTTTCAATGGTCACTTTTGGTCAGGCCATTTTCCATATACAAGCAAATAAAGATTCCGTTCAAATTGGCGAACCCATAGAAATCCGTATTGAATTATCGTATCCGGCATCAATTGGCGAGGTAATCTGGCCAGACTTTAGAGAAGACAGCACTATTGGTTCTAATTATGAAATTTGGTCTGTTGGGGAAATTGAAAAAGAAAATGCAGTGAACGAAAATGACGCGAAACTTTTGATTTCGCAGAAGCTGACCATTGCTACTTTTCAAAACGGATACATTCCGTTTACCCCCATTAAAGCGATTTTAGATCAGGACACTGTTGAATCCAACGCCTTTCTAATTACGGTAAGTTCTGTTGAAATTGACACTTCGAAAGCTTTCATCGACATTAAACCTGTTTTTGAAGATCCACTAACCGGGTGGGAAAGTTTTAGTATTTGGCTAAACAATAATTGGTGGTGGATTGCAATCATTGTTGCTACTATAACCATTGGATTATTTTTAATTTTCAAAAAGAAAAATAAAGTATCAGAACCCGAGCCCATTATTTCCTTATACGACAAATACACGCATGATTACCAGCAATTACTAAATAAAAGCCTTTGGCAAAAGAATAAAGTAAAAGCGCATTATCATGAATTAACGGGGTTAATCAGATCTTATTACTTCGATCGATTTACTATCTCCACGTTTGAAAAAACCACTAATGAAATTATTGCCATTACACGGACAATAGATATACCCGATGAGCTAAAAGAAAATTTAATTCAGGTATTTAGCCTGAGTGAATTTGTAAAATTTGCCAAGCAAATACCCTCTGTTTATGAAATAGAAAAACACAATACCATAGCGGGAGAATTAATTGAAATTACGCGGATTAAAGAGGAATTAATACCAGAAGAATCATGAAAATTGGACAATACATGTTTCAAGACCCCTGGATTCTGGCTTTGCTAGCAATAATACCCATTTATTTATTTTACTACTTTTTGTTTTTAACCAAGAGAAAGGGTAAAATCAAATCTTCTACATTTCATGCAACACCAAAGTCCATGTCCTTTTGGCTGCATCTGCCCTTGTTTTTTTCAATGGCTGGATTGAGTCTGCTTATTTTGGGGCTTGCCCGACCTCAAATGGATGTTGAATCCGAAAATTATATTGAAGAATTTGCTGAAGGCATTGACATTGTTATCGCATTCGATGCTTCCTCCTCTATGCTCGCAACCGATTTTAAACCCAATAGATTAGAAGCAAGTAAAGCCGTGGCACAAGAATTTGTAGCAAGCCGAAAGAACGATCGAATTGGACTTGTCGTTTACGAAGGTGAGAGTTTTACGCAATGTCCTTTAACCACGGATCAGGACGTATTGTTAAAGCTATTTGAGGAAGTAGAAACTGGCATGATTGAAGGCGGTACTGCGATTGGAATGGGGTTAGCTACTGCTGTTAATCGTTTAAGAGAAAGTGATGCCACCAGTAAGGTCATTATTCTATTAACCGATGGCGTTAACACACACGGGAAAATTCACCCGGTTTCGGCAGCAGAAATTGCATTAGAGTTTGGCATAAGAGTATATACGATTGGCGTTGGAACTAACGGCAAAGCGAGATCTCCGGTAGCCATCGACCATATGGGGAATTATGTATATGATTATAGAGAAGTAGAAATTGATGAGGAAATTTTAAAGAAGATTGCAAAGACAACAAAGGGGAAATATTTCAGAGCCACTGACAATCGTTCATTGCAAGATGTGTATAAAGAAATTGATCAATTAGAAAAAGATAAAATTAAAACCATTGAATACCAGGTTGATATACCTGAGGAATTTTTCAGCTTTGTATTAGCCGCATTGTTTTGCCTGCTATTGAGTGCTGTATTGAGTAAAGTAATCTTAAGAACAACTCCATGAGTAAACCAAGCAAAACATATAGTATATCCTTACTGGTTTTACTCGTCACGATGACTGAACTACTTTTTTGGGCGGCAACTTTAGTTTCCTATTATGTCTTGTCTGCTGATGAAGAATTTCGATTGGAGAATGAAGGTGCTGTTGCGCTATTCGCCTTTATTCCATTAATTATTGGCGTTTTCATTTATTACGCTATACGAGGCAATACCAGCTTAAATAGACTCTCGGAAACACCTCTAAGAAGCAGTTTGACCAAAGGGGCGTCCAATTGGCGACTCTTGTTAAAATATCTACTGTTTCGTTGTGCAATTGGCCTCATCATTATTTCCTTATGTAACCCGCAATACGGAAAAAAACAAGTAGAAGGAAAGGCGAAAGGAATTGAAATCATGATTGCTTTAGATGTATCCAATTCAATGCTTGCCCGAGATTTATCAGAAAAAAGAAGCCGTTTAAATATTGCCAAATTAGCCATTGAAAGATTAATCTCTAAATTACATGGTGATAAAATCGGAATTGTAGTTTTTGCTGGATCAGCTTATACGCAGTTACCAATCACATCGGATTACAACGCTGCCAAGTTATTCCTTTCAGGAGTTAGTACTGGAATGATGTCAAGCCAAGGAACAGCTGTAGGTGCAGCTATTGACGAATGCCTTAATGCATTTGACCTTAAAAGTACTACCAATAAAGCCATTCTAATTATCTCTGATGGTGAAAATCATGAAGAAGGCGCTATTGATATTGCGAAATATGCGGTAGAAGAAGGTATTGTTCTGCACACTATAGGTATGGGCACAGCACAAGGAACGCCCATAGAATTGTACCGAGGAAACAAAAAAACAGGCGTAAAGAAAGATAAGAAAGGAAATACGGTAATCACAAAGCTCAACGAATCTTTCCTGCAAGAGTTGAGTCAAATAGGTGGAGGAACGTATACTCGAGCTAAAAAATCCAATGTAGGATTAGCTTCATTGGTTGACCAGCTTAAAGAAATGGATAAAACCGTTTTAAGTAAAGAACAATTTCTTGAACATGAAGATCATTTTCAAACTTATCTCGCATTAGGTTTCCTATTCGCCCTGTTATATTTATTGATCCCTATTAACTCAAATAGAAATGTTGAATTAAATTTGTTTTCAGAATGAAAGTTTATGCAGTGATAGGAATGGTTATTTTGGCCAACTGTCTACACGGACAAAGTAAAACCCAAAAAATAACCTTACAACAAGGAAATGATGCCTACTCAAAAGGAGAGTATTCCAATGCGACTGAAAAATATACTGCGGCTAAAGAGAACCAGGCATATTTTAAGGCCGATTTTAATTCGGGCAATTCACTTTATAAACAAGAGCGTTTTGAAGAAGCGACTAATCAATATCAGACTTTAGTGAACACCGCCGAGTCCAATAGTGACCGAGCAAAAGCTTATCATAATTTAGGCAATAGTTTCATGTCGCAAAAAAAATACGAAAATGCTGCATTTGCTTATAAAAAAGCATTGAAAAATAATCCTACAGATAGCGATACGAGATACAATTTATCTTATGCACTGGAAATGTTAAAGCAACAAGAACAACAGAATCAGGATCAGGATAAAGACGATCAGCAAGATAAAGATCAGCAGAACAAAGAGCAGCAGAATAAAGATCAACAAAACAAAGATCAACAGAACAAAGATCAACAGAACAAAGATCAACAGAACAAGGATCAACAGAACAAGGATCAACAGAACAAAGATCAACAGAACAAGGATCCACAGAACAAAGAACAGCAGAACAAGGATCAACAGAACAAAGAACAGCAGAACAAGGAGCAACAGAACGAAGAGCAGCAGAACAAGGAGCAACAGAACGAAGAGCACAATGAAAGTCAAATTTCAAGACAACAGGCAATCAAAGATTTAGAAGCAATTAATAACGATGAAAAAAAGACATTGTTGAAGCTTCAAAAGAAGAAAGCCAAACCCACTAAAAACAACAAAAGCTCAGATAAAGATTGGTGATGAAATGGCTACATATTATTGTTTTTGTTGTATTAAACACTTGTTTATTTGGGCAAAACTTAACTGTAAAAGTTAGCGCTACTACACAGAATCCGAGCTTAAACGAATCGTTTAAACTCGAATACAAATTGGTGCTAGACGGATCTGGTTCTGTCCAGATTAATGGTCGCATTGGCGTTAAGAAGCCCGACTTTTCTAAATTTAAATTAGTATCGGAAAAAGCAGGTAGATCTGGCTTTAATTTTGGCGGGTTTGATATGGAAATGGCCCTACATCAATATACCGTTGTTCTTCAACCTAAAAAAGAAGGGAAATACATCATTGACCCCGTTTCATTTCAGATTGGTGGAACGGAATACAAATCTCAACCGGTTACTATTCACGTCGGTGCTGCTCCCAAAGGACAAGTCTCTGCACCGGCAACTAATCCAAATCTATTCGGTAAAATCCAAGTTAGCAGATCCTCCATTTTTAAAGGAGAGCATATCATTACTACAGCAAAAATTTACTCGCGCTACAACAGACTGAGTTTGAATGAATCGGACTTTCCTATGGCTGATGGTTTTTGGAACGAGGAAATTAAAAGTGGGAAAGAGGGTTGGCCTGTTAAAACTGAGAATGTTGGTGGGGTAATGTACAATGTGTATACTGTAAAAAAAGATCTTTTATACCCTCAGAAAACCGGAGAATTGAAAATCCCTCCCTTCTCAGCAACCTTGGTTGCCGACCGCTCTTTTTTCAACAATGGCACTCAAATTAAAATAAAAAGTAATTCACCAACGATAAAAATCAAGTCAATTCCAAATGAACCGGCCAACTTCTCTGGTATGGTAGGTACGTTTTCTATGGATGCAGAGATCTCTAAAACGGAATTATCGCAAGATGAAGGTGTTGATATTCGTGTTAAAATTAAAGGGAAAGGAAATTTGCAGCAGATGGGTGATTTACCCTTAACATTTCCACTCGATTTTGACACCTATGACCCTCAAAAAGAAGAAAAAATAGTTTCATCAACATCAGGACTATCAGGATATAAAACCTTTAATTTTTTAGGTATACCTAGAACTGGCGGCGAATTTAATATCGGACCAATCGAATTGGTTTACTTCAATACAAAAAGTAAGCAATTTGAAACGCTAACAAGTGATGTTTGGAAAATTAAAGTCAACAAATCTGTAGATAACAATGCCGTTGGTTCTAATACGGTCGACCAACAAAAGGTTACCGTTCTTTCTGACGGAATTCGGCACATCAGAGAATCTTCCGTACTCTTTAGTAAAGATCAGCTCATCTATCGTTCCTGGTATTTTTGGTTACTGTACCTCGGTCCTTTACTGCTTGTTCTTATTTTCTCATCCGTAAATAAATACTTGAAAAAGAGACCCAACAACGAACGCATTACTCGCCAGAAAAAAGCGGCTAAAATAGCTCTTTCCGTACTTGAAGAGGCAAAATCAAACTTACACAATAACCGGATGAATGACTTTCACGAATCCATGCTCTCTGGTTTATTTAGCTATTTGAAAAACAAAATTCAAATGGAATTAATTTCGATGAACAAAGAGACCATCCAAACGTCATTGGCTTCAAAAGGAGCGCAAGAGGAAACAATTTTAGTTTTCATTTCAATCATCGAAAAGTGCGAAATATCACAGTACGCCCCTACTTCAGAACTGGGAAGCGAAGAGCTGTACAACAGTGGAATTGATACAATTAAAAAACTTGAACATGAACTGGTTAATTAGTCTTTTGATATTGATTTTTTGTTCCTTCAACGGCATTGCTTCGTATCAAAACCAAGCACATTTCATTTCTGCTAATCAGCTATATAATGCCGGAGACTATGACACTTCGTTACTGCAATACGAGAATTTAATTGAGAAAGGTATTTTCTCCTTTGAGCTTTATTTCAATGCAGGTAATGCAGCATATCAAGTAAAGAAAATTGGCAAATCGATTTTGTATTTTGAAAAAGCAAAAAAATTAGATCCTTCGAATGGTGACGTAATTCACAACCTAACGCTCCTTAACAAATTAATTTTAGATAAAAATACAGCGGTGAATAAAAGTAAAGCCTACGACAGGATAATGAGTGCACTCAGTAGGTCTCCTAATTACTGGAGTTGGTCAGCGATTTTCTTAAGTGTTATTTCTATGGTCTGCTTTGTTTTATATCAATTAAGTCGCAGTAAAAGACATCAGAAAATAGGTTTTATGTTGGGGTCCTTTTCGCTCGTATTAAGTGTATTCGTTTTGGTTCTTGCTGTTGTACAATACAACTATTTTAGCACCATCAATAGTGGTGTCATCATAAAGCCGTCTGTCACTTTAAAAATTGCACCTAATAGCGACGAATCCAGCGCTTTCATTCTTCATGAAGGTTCTAAAGTTGAGCTAAAATCAAGCAATGAAGATTGGTACGAGGTAATTTATTCTGATGGTAAAATAGGATGGTTAAATAAGGATGATATCAGGGAAATTTAATAAACTGATTTTAATCGGAGATTATAAGTGATTCCTATGATGTTGTATTTTTCTGGTCTGTACTTTGCAACTAACCCCTGACGCATATAGAATATCTTTATTTCATTCCTTTTGAATAATTTGATATCCAACCCAAAAGTCATCCGATATTTCGACAGATAGCTGTTCGCTTTTAATTCTATCCAAGACTCAGCTGAAGTAAAGAACCAAATGCCCTCACCCATAAAATAAGCAACCTTTAGCTTGGTTCTATTCGCCCAATCCGCACCTTTATAGTCTGTATCTCGCTGCAATCTGTTTCTCAATTGAAAATTAAAAGGGCCGTATTTGGCATTTGTCTTTAAATCAACATTTAATCGATGCGATTGCATGGCACCGATGTCATACCTGTTTTTTACA
Source organism: uncultured Flavobacteriales bacterium (assembly GCA_905480225.1). Classification (GTDB taxonomy): domain Bacteria; phylum Bacteroidota; class Bacteroidia; order Flavobacteriales_D; family Parvicellaceae; genus UBA10066. The sequence goes on from CAJQPO010000074.1 coordinate 25,374, forward strand.
GAAAAGCGATAATTGAACGATGGAGTAAAAAATTTATGCACTTTATACGAAAACCCAAAATCACTAAAACCAACTTTTAACTGAGTGGAATTCTCATTCAATCTTAAGCCCGGGCGAAAATGCACCTTAAAATCGTTTAATTTCATGTCGCATTTAAAGCGGTACCAAGTTTCAAAATCTTGAAATTCAGTTTGCGCCTGGAATGAAAATGACGAGCAAATGAGACCGATAATAATAATCTGTTTCAAATTAACGGTTTAAAACAATGATATTATTCAAGCTGAGCTCTTCTTTTTTATCTGAAATTGTAAAGTCTATTCTCACAACAGAATCTGTTCCAAAAGGACACGCCCAACAATCTGAAAATGCATAGAGGGTATAGTTGCCCTTACGCAAATAGTTGAATTCAAAATCACCATTATAACCGGTTTCTACTTTATCATCAAAAATACCATCATCTGTTCCGTAAATGATATAAACATCCTTGCCTTGTGCACCCACAGTTCCTTGGTCTATAGCACCAACATATAAGTGCTCTTGAAGCTTGCCTGAAACAGAAGCTTGCCCTCCCACTCCTTCTTCTTTAGTGCAACTGGTGCCAAGGATAATCAAGACAACAGTTAGAATTGTAATATACCTCATTTTATAGTTGTTTTCTTACGTACAATAATAAGACAATATTAATTATTTGTAAAATTTGAATACTTGTCTCCAAAGAAGTTTAAACGCAAACTTTTCATCAGTAGTATAAATAAATACTTCACGACAAACTATAGAGAAGAATAGAAATTACAAGGTTCAAGATTCATCCCATTTCTTTACACAAGCCTGCTAGTAACAGTCCTTTTCAAGTGCTCAAAACCAATTCCAAAATAACTTACAGAAAACTTTAACTAAAAAGACTTGTTTTCGTTATTGCAGCACGATCAAGTATCGTAATCTTTCGACCACTTATTTCAATTAATTGATCATTCTTCATCTCAGAAAGCTTTCGAATAATTGATTCTTGGGCAGTACCAACAAAATTTGCCAAATTCTCTCGAGATAAATTAATGCCTTGATTATCATAAAGCTCATCTAATAAAAGTAAGGCACTGCAAAGCCTACTGCTTACAGAACTTTGAGCCATTGTTGTTAACGCTTCTACCATTTCAGCCAAATCTTCAGCCAAATCTTCCAAAAGCTTTTCTTTTATCTCAGGAACTGCTTGAATCATCTTTAAAAAATCTCGACGTTCAACAAAACAAACGGTACAATCTTCAATCGTTGTTGCCGAGACTCCCAGCTCATGTCCGCCAATCAATGTTCTAAATCCCAATAAGTCACCCCTTTTGGCAAATCGGATGATTTGTTCTTTGCCAGACTCACTGTTTTTATAAATTTTCAATCTACCAGAATTAATACAATAGACTCCCTTAACTTGAGTTCCTTGTGTCAATAAATCTGAATGAGATTTAAAAATTATGCCATGCTGAACCATCTTCAGCATTTCAGGCTTCTTATTACTCAAAATCTTTAGAATCGACTGATCTAGAGCTGCACAATTACTACATGAAACAGATTGATTTTGGTTATTGGTCATAATCTAAAAATATAATGATATTAAAATTATTGACTCGTTATTTAGATTTAAAAACAAATTGCATCAAAAAAAGGCCCTAGAAAACTAAGGCCTTTTAAATTATTGCGGAGAGACAGGGATTCGAACCCTGGCGACAGTTTCCCGTCGACAGATTAGCAATCTGCTCCATTACCACTCTGGCACCTCTCCTTTAACGGTCTGCAAATATATAACAGATTTTGAAATTGCAACTGCAAATTTCGAAAATCTATAGAAGGAGTAAATTGAAGACGGAATAACTTTTATAAAAGCAAGTATTGGTTAGTTTTGTAAGTGAGCTCTTAGAAGTTACCATGAATAAAATCTTGCTTTTCATTCCATTTGTGATTTTTTGCAATTGCACAGAATCTGAAAATCAGCAAGATGATATTGGTATAGCAGATTCAGACTTTGATGTAGTAGCCCACATTTCGTCCGAACCCGACGGTCTTCACCCCCTTAATAGCCTCTCTATAAATACAATTAACATTTTTAAAAATTTACACAAGACCTTACTTAAAATTGATTTGGTATCGTTAGAGTTAATTCCGGATTTAGCGACTCAATTACCTGAGCAAATAGACAGCAATACATTCAAATATAATCTACGGGAAGATGTTGAATGGGACAATGGTGAAACCTTGCTTTCTGAAGACATTCGATTTAGTTTATTACTGGCCTTGTGTCCTTTAAATAATGCACCTCAAAAAAGAACTTCTTTAGAGGCGTTTGTAGACTCTATTGAAATAATGGATAAAACCAGTTTTACCTATGTAACCAAATTCCCATATGCAGGAGCAAATTACATCTGGGGTGATCTTCCAATAATTTCGAAATCATTTTATGATCCTGAAGATGTTTTAAAGGAACTTAGTTTTTATTCCTGTAAAACAAATAATTATCCGTACTCTCAGCAAATACAAGATTGGTTCACCTCATTTAATTCTCGTCAATATTCTCACAATCCTAAATTTATCAACGGCTTAGGTCCATACAAATTAACCCATTGGGAAGAAGGTCAGCATATTACCATTGAAAAAAAAGACAATTGGTGGGGCAAAGACATCCAATCCATTTACCACCAAGCAAATCCACAAAAAATTCATTTCAAAGTAATCGGAGATGAACAAACCACTAATGTTGCTTTATTGAATAACGAGATTGATGTGGCTTATGCATTAAGCAGTGCTCAGGCTCATGATTTAGGCAACGATGAACATTTCAAAAAACAATTCAATCTTAATTTAATTGATGTTTTTGGAATAACATTCATGGCCATCAATTCTCGACCCAGTGAAAATACCGGTAATCCCGTTTTAGAAGACCAAGCCGTTAGATTAGCAATGAGTTATTCAACACCTTATGCCGAGGTCTTAAACTCCATTTACAATATGGGATCCCGGCAAGTGTCCATTGTAAACAAACATAGAGAATACTATCACCATGATCTTAAAATGCCAACACTGAACTTAAAAATAGCCGACTCCATTTTAACCAGTGCAGGATGGATTGATCAAAACCAAGATGGAATTCGTGAAAATGAGCTAAATGGTGAACGATTGTCGCTCGCATTTGAATTGGGTTACGTCAACAATCCCAGCTTTAAAATAATGGCAGAATTGATTGCTGCATCGTTCCTTCAAATTGGCATAAGAGCTGAATTAAAACCAATTCAAGCCAATATGATGTTTCAGAAATTAATTTCCCAAGATTATGATGTTTTCATTTCAAGCATTTCTGGGGATGGTGGTTTTGAAGATTTATCTCAATTATTGCATACTTCTGCTTGGGAGCAACATGCATTTAATTTTACGGGATTTGGAGATGACGAATCCGATCAATTGCTTGATCGTATAAATAAATCCTTCGACAAGAATAATCAAAATGAACTTTACCTTCGACTTCAAGAAAAATTTAATGAGCAAGCGACTTTTATTATTCTGTACTCATTACAACAAAAAATTGCAGTAAGTAAAAAGTTTATCAATCCGATATGCTATGCCGAAAAACCGTCGATTCTTTTGAATGCATTGGAAATAGCACCGTAAGTTTCAAGATTTATTGATACTTTGAATACATGCTTCTATTTGTAGTTAAAAGGACTTTGAGGTTTATTCCAATATTATTCGCTATCGCAATACTTGGATTTCTTTTAACTGCATATATGCCAGGAGATCCAGTAAAAAAAAATTTGATTGCCCGTTACGGAGCGGACTATAAGAATTCTGTATTAGATTCAAAACAGCTTCAGTCCAACATATATAAAGAACTCGGTCTAGACAAACCTCTTTTCTATTTTTCAATTAATTCCTACAATGCTTGTGACACGCTTTTTAAAATTCAAGATTATGATCAAAGAAAAGCCATGGAGCGTTTGTGTTATATGTATGGGTGTTGGGAGAACATCCAGACTTATTTTAATACAATCAATACATACATTGCAAACAACAGTACTGAAAAGAAGGCCTTAATCAATCTTAGGAAAGAATACGAAAATAAGCGCATTCTTCTTTTACTTTCAAGAATTAGCAGTCGAAACAACAGACAAGGAATAAATTTAGAAAAATTATATGCGAACATTGTATCTTCTAAATCACTCACGGGTAATTACATTCCTACCCTAAATCTAAATGGTTATGAAAATCAATTCAATCTATGGCTATTTGGTAACGGTCAGCAGCGAAAAGGAATCATCAGAGGAGATTTTGGCTACTCCTTGCGAACTGGAGAACCGATTGGACAATTTATTTGGAAAAAGCTCGGCTATTCTTTAGAACTAATATTGATAGCTGTTTCATTGGCCTTTCTATTCGCCATACCAACTGGAATGCGTTTAACCAGAATCAAATCTAAATACTCACAGAATGTGCTAAATATTCTAATCTATTTGATGTATTCCATCCCAGGTTATCTAGTAGCTACTTTATTGATTTTCTTCTTTGCGAATACGCAAACACTTTATTGGTTTCCTGAAAGTGGCTTATACCCTATTGGCTATCATCCCTCTGAACATTCATATTGGGCGAATTTAAGAACAGGGATGCCGTACATGATTTTACCCATATTAACCTATGCCATTAGTGCATTTGCGTTCATATCAAAGCTGACTAAAAACATCACTACTGATGAGTTAAACTTTGATTATTACAAAACCGCTCTAGCCAAAGGACTATCAGCAAAACAAGCTACCCGAAAGCATGTATTGAAAAACATCTTAATCCCACTCGTTACCTTGTTTACACAAATTTTACCCGTTGCAGTTGGCGGAACGCTAATCGTAGAATTGATATTCCAATACCCCGGTATAGGCCAAGTAACTTATGATGCCGCCCTGAATGCCAATTATCCGGTTATTATAGCTGTATTTACCATATCTGGCTTAATGACAGTTGCCGCCTATTTATTAGCTGATATTGTTTATGCCCTAATTAACCCCAAACTCCGCCATTGAATGAACCGTATTTCAACAATAATCCGTTCCATGAAAAAGGGAATTAAATGGCATTTGAGAATTCTATTAATTCTATTACTTGTATCGTTTTTTGCACCGATAATCACCAATAATAAACCAATTTATTTTAAATTAAATGACATCCATCATTTTCCCGCATTTAAGGATTTAATTAATCCCAATCACACCATTATTATCGATGGAAGGGTACTAAATTCTTCATCTGATTGGCGGAACATGAAATATCAGTCCGTTTTATGGGCACCTTTAAGAAACGGGGCCATGGCCCGAGATCCACACAACCAAGATTTTCAATCACCATTAAAAAGAAGTGTTTATAATGATGGTAAAATAAAGGAAATTACATCTCAACATATTCTTGGAACCGATAGGCAGGGACATGATGTGTTTGCGCAGCTCTTAAGCGGTATTAAATACAGCTTAATGATTGGCTTTTCGTCCATTATCTTAGCAGCAGCATTGGGAATATTACTCGGTGCCGTTTCTGGATTTTATCAAAATGTTTACAAAATTGGAAAAGGGGCGCTAATTGCAATATGCATCAGTCTGTTGCCTGCCTGGTTTTATGGGTTTTCAATTAGAAGCTATGCGATTATAGATGGCTTTCAGGAAAATGCTATTAACGGTACACTTCAAATCCTGTTCTCTCTACTCATTTTTGTCGGAATTATTAAAATATTTACGTGGTTAGGCAAAAGGATTGATAAGGCTTTTGAACTTGGCTTCATTAACTTTCCTATCGATAATTTTATTACTGGGATTACTGAAATTTTCTCCTCTGTTCCAAGTATAATTATTGTTGTGACAGTAGCAGCCATTACAGGGGGTAAGAGTACGTTAATACTTATCATTTTATTAGGATTATCGAGCTGGCCGGTCTTTGCCAGAATAACTAGAGGCGAAGTGCTTCGTTTAAAAGGCATGCCATATATTGAATCTGCTACTGCTCTTGGCATTAAAAAATCCAAGATCATTACCCATCATATTTTGATCAATGCAATGCCCACTTTAACCGTTGCGATAGCGTTTGGATTTGGAAGCGTTCTTCTGGCTGAGTCTGCACTGTCCTTCTTAAATATCGGTGTTCCAGACCACACCATTACATTAGGAGCACTCCTAAGGTCTGGAAGGGAACATATTCAAGCATGGTGGCTTATCGTATTTCCAGGAGCTATGATATTCCTGTTAATCTACCTGTTCAATCAAATTGGAGATCGAATATCAGAACGATCTAATCCTGTTTAAGAAGGAAAATCACTTTTTATTCCGACTGTATTTAGCTACATTCGTGACCAAATTTTTGAATGAGAATTATGAAAGAAGTATACATTATTTCAGCGGTAAGAACACCAATGGGTAGCTTTGGAGGAAAACTATCAACAGTTCCAGCGACCAAATTAGGTGCTATAGCTATACAAGGTGCTTTATCAAAGGCAGGCATTGACCCTACAGAGGTAAATGAAGTCTTGATGGGCAATGTTTTACAAGCTAATTTGGGACAAGCGCCAGCCAGACAAGCGGCCATGTTTGCTGGAATAAGCGACTTGGTGCCATGTACAACAATCAATAAGGTTTGTGCTTCGGGGATGAAAGCAATTTCAATGGGTGTTCAGTCAATATTATTGGGTGACAACGATGTTGTAGTAGCTGGAGGAATGGAAAACATGAGTCAAGTTCCACATTATCAAATGGCCAGAAATGCAAAGAAGCTCGGAAACATTACCGTAATTGATGGCATGGTGCAAGATGGCCTTACAGATGTTTATAATAAAGTGCACATGGGCAATTGTGCAGAATCTTGTGCAGCCGAACACAACTTCTCAAGAGAAGAACAAGACGCTTTTGCGATTGAATCCTATAAACGTGCAGCAGCTGCTTGGGAACAAAAGAAATTTGACAACGAAATCGTACCCGTTGAAGTTCCGCAAAGAAAGGGAGACCCTATTGTCGTTACTGAAGACGAGGAATACATGAGTGTCAAAATCGATAAAATTCCTGCCTTACGGCCCGCATTTGTAAAAGATGGTACGGTAACCGCTGCTAACGCTTCTTCACTTAATGATGGTGCTTCTGCTTTGATTTTAATGAGTAAATCAAAAGCCGAGGAGTTGGGTGTAAAGCCAATTGCCAAAATAATTGGGTATGCAGATGCTGCTCATCAGCCAGAATGGTTTACAACCGCACCTTCAAAAGCCGTGCCCAAAGCACTTAAAAATGCCGGATTATCAAAAGATGACATCGATTATTGGGAACTAAATCAAGCTTTTTCTGTTGTTGGTTTAGTAAATACTAAGTTATTGGGACTTGACCCGACAAAAGTAGATGTAAATGGAGGGGCTGTGGCTCTTGGCCATCCGCTCGGTAATTCTGGATCCAGAATCATAGTTACATTGGTCAATGTTCTGAAACAAAATAATGGTACATATGGTGCCGCAGGGATATGTAATGGAGGTGGCGGAGCTTCGGCCATGATTATCGAGAATATGTAAACTCACACATTAGTTTTTTAAAAAAGGGTAGTCATTTTAACTACCCTTTCTTAATTTTAGGCCTGATGGAATATGGAATTTGTAATTTAGGTAGTATCCCGGCCAGAGCAGAAGCCTCTGACCAATCTGAAATAGTAACACAAGTCCTTTTTGGCGAACACTTTGAAGTTCTGCAGCAAGAAGAAAAATGGCTAAAAATCAAATTATTCCAAGATAAATATGAAGCTTGGATTTGTCAAAAGCAATGGCTAGAAATTACTTTTAGTGAATATGAAGAGCTTTCGATTCATTCATTTCCTGTGGTTAGCGAAATCAATGCTATGGTTACGAATGTAAATTCAGGAAATACAATACCCGTTAGTATGGGTGCCGTGCTACCCTATTTTCAAAACGGGCAATTTCGATTAAGAAATGAACAATACAGTTACAGCGGCAGTACAGCCTCTAATAATACGGCTGACGTAAACACATACGCTACTTCGCTTCTTAATGTACCCTATTTGTGGGGGGGCAGAGGACCAATGGGGATTGATTGTTCTGGCTTTACCCAATTGGTTTATAAATTGCTAGGGCATTCCATACCAAGAGATGCCTATCAACAAGCAGAATTAGGTGAAACTATTTCCTTTATTGATCTCGTGGAACCCGGTGATTTATTGTTCTTCGACAATCAAGATGGACACATTAATCATGTAGGTATAGCGCTTAGTTCTGAAGAAATAATTCATTCTTCGGGATATGTAAGATTGGACAAAATAGATCATGAAGGCATTTTCATGGAACAAAACAAAAAATACACCCACAAATTAAGACTTATAAAAAGGGTCTTTGGTCTGTAATAATGACACGTTATCACTTTCTTCTTCATTTGTTTATGCCAATTTAACAGACACACTGGTCCTTTTTGCACTTGGTTTATATTTTGATGCTATTCTAAATAGTTAAATAAAACCATGGACTTAAATAAATTCACAATCAAATCGCAACAAGCACTGCAAGAAGCGCAACAATCAGCGACAGAACACCAGAATCAAGCACTCGAAAATGGTCATGTATTAAAAGGTATTCTCACAACAGATAAACACGTAACTCCATTTATTCTGAAAAAAATTGGAGCTAATCCCAAAATGATTGAGCAGGCACTCGACCAAATAATTGCAGGATACCCTCAAGTTCAAGGTGGCGATCAAACTGTAGGAAGTAATGCTTCCAAAACACTCAGAATTGCAATCAATACAGCAAGAGAAATGGATGATGAATTTGTTTCTATTGAACACCTGTTACTTGGCATGATGGAAAGTAGCGGCAGCGTGGTGCAACTATTAAAAGACAACGGGGCCAATAAGAAAAATCTACGCTTAGCAATTCTAGACCTTAGAAAAGGTGAAAAGGTAATTAGTCAAGATCAAGAAAGCACCTATAATTCTTTGGAGAAATATGCAAAGAACTTAAATAAACTGGCCACTGACGGAAAACTGGATCCCGTTATTGGTAGAGATGAGGAAATTAGAAGGGTCTTGCAAATTCTAACTAGAAG
>CAJQPO010000075.1 GCA_905480225.1 uncultured Flavobacteriales bacterium
TACTATTATAAGTCAAACTTGATGCCTTGAGCCAACGGCAGTTCAGTAGACCAATTGGTAGTATTGGTTTGTCTTCTCATGTAGATTTTCCAAGCATCTGAACCAGATTCTCTTCCGCCACCCGTTTCTTTTTCGCCACCGAATGCACCGCCAATTTCAGCGCCAGATGTACCGATATTAACGTTCGCGATACCGCAGTCCGACCCAGCATAAGAAAGGAACTTCTCGCTTTCTCTCATATTGGTAGTCATGATGGCTGACGATAATCCTTGAGGAACACCGTTTTGAATGGCAATGGCATTTTCAACTTCTCCTGTGTATTTCAATAAGTACAAGATGGGAGCAAATGTTTCATGCTGCACAATTTTCATATTGTTGTCGGCTTCAAAAATTGCGGGCTTAACGTAGCAACCACTTTCGTAACCTTCTCCTGACAATACACCACCCTCAACAACGCAAGTTCCGCCTTCAGCAATGCATTCTTCCATCGCTTTGGTATAAGCATTAACCGCATCCGTATCGATTACGGGACCAACGTGCATATTTTCGTCCAGTGGGTTCCCAATTTTTAGTTGCGTATGGGCTGCGGCGAGCTTTGTTTTTACCTCGTCATAAATCGAGTCATGAATAATGATTCTTCTGGTTGAAGTGCACCGTTGGCCAGCGGTTCCAACAGCGCCAAAAACAGCTCCAATAATGGTCATGTCTAGATCAGCATTAGGAGTTACAATGATTGCATTATTTCCTCCCAATTCAAGTAGAGATTTTCCCAATCGAGCACCTACAGCGGCGCCTACGGATTTTCCCATTCTAGTAGATCCTGTTGCGGATACCAACGGAACTCGAACGTCTTCAGCCATTGCCTTGCCCAGATCAGCACCTCCAACAACTAAACAAGAAACACCTTGTGGAACGTTGTTTTTTGCAAACACTTCTTGCGTAATGTTTTGACAGGCGATAGCAGTTAAAGGTGTTTTCTCTGATGGCTTCCAAATACAGACGTCGCCGGAAACCCAAGCCAAAGCGGTATTCCAATTCCAAACGGCTACTGGAAAATTAAAAGCCGAAATGATACCAACAATTCCGAGAGGGTGGTACTGTTCATACATTCTGTGCTTTGGTCTTTCAGAATGCATCGTTAACCCATGGAGCTGACGAGATAGGCCAACGGCAAAATCGCAAATGTCAATCATTTCTTGTACTTCTCCGAGACCTTCCTGATACGATTTTCCCATTTCATAAGAAACCAATTTGCCTAAGGCTTCTTTCTTTTCGCGTAATGCTTCTCCAAGTTGGCGAACTACTTCACCACGGAGCGGTGCAGGTACTTCTCTCCACTCTTTAAAAGCGTCTTGAGCTTTGTTAATGCACGCTTCGTATTCGGCCTCTGTAGCGCTAGCAACAGACCCGATAAGGGTGCCATCAACGGGAGAATATGAATTAATTTTTGGCCCGCGAGTAGCAAACCAATGTGATCCAGCAGCAGCACCGCTGTTGTTTTCTTTAATTCCTAATGTGGCTAGGGCTTTATCTATGCCGAAGTCTACAGACGTATCCATCATTTTCTGAAGTGTTAAAATTGGGGTGCGAAGTTAGGTATAAACTAATAGAAATGGAAACTCAGATTCGCTATTCTTCTTTTGACTCTGAATTATTCGCTTTTTCATCACCTTTCGATGAGTTCTGGGGATTAATTACAACTTGGTATTCTTCTATGTCATCAATAATGGAGTCGTGATTGGAATCCGAATTGTTGCCTAGGGTAATTTTTAAGACATCTCGTACTTTTCCACCCCTATCTAATACCAAAGAAACCATCATAATTAAACTGGTAATTAAGATAGTAAAGAGTAAAATCCCAGATTCAAAATTGCCTATTGTTAGGTCATAGCTTGATTCATAGCTAGTTAGCACTTCACCATGAAAATCCATCCAACCATCGGGAATTGCATAAAAAAGTAGAATGGTAATTAACCCTCTTGGCGCAATGTACAATTGTGGAATTATTTGTTTCCGAACAATAAGTAATAAGCAAAACCAGCGCACCAGATAAAGGCTTCCAATGATAATACAACTGATGACTGCGGTTCGAACATCTACTAATGAAGCCAGGTGGATGGTAATACCAAAAAGCACGAAGAAAAAGGTACGCGTTAGAAAAGCAGACTCTAAAGTCAGTACATGAAAATCATGAAAAATAGGCTTGAGCTTTTCCTTGTTGGTCAGCCGCTTCATGGGCCCTCTAAAAAACACTCCGGTATTGTTTAGAATCAGACCAAACATTAAAATAATAATCAACGCTGATAAGTGAAATGATTTTCCAATTGCATACAAGCACATTAAAACCGCAATGATTAAAAAGAGCTTTACTTGACTGGTTATTTTTTGAAACAGTACAACTAGGCCATAACTGGCAACAATGCTTATTACCAAGGTTAGCCCAATGTTTTTTCCGATATCGATTATTACGGCGCCTGCATTTTCGGCCGCTGCGTTCTGAATTAAAAAATAGAAAAACATGATACCAAGGATGTCCGAGAAGGTGCTTTCATAGATCATGAACTCTCTTTTTTCTTTCGACAAACGCCCGACACTTGGAATGATAATAGCGCTGCTCATAATAGACAAAGGGACTGCATAAACAAGAGCTTTGAAAAATGAAGCATCGCTAAAAAACTGGGTAAGTACAAAAGCGATTAAAAAAGAGGAGCCCGCAAGAGCGATGGTCGCGACCATGAACGAACGAACAATGATCCCGATTTTCTCTCTTTTTAACTCCAGGTCTAATGCGGCTTCTAGTACAATTAATATCAAGCCAACATTGCCAAGTATTTTGAGCTGATTCATTAAGCGATGGTCTTCTTCGAGTCCAAGACCTATATAGGGGGCTAAATACTGAATGCCCACGCCTAAGGCAATGAGCATTAAAACGCTGGGGACATTTGTTTTTCGCGCTACAAGGTTAAACAGAAAGCTAAGAATAATAATAGCCGAAACGCCGATGATAAAAGCGTAGGTACTCATCGATTAATATTTTTCCAGATCACTTCTTGTATCTGCTTTTTTTACTTTTTCCTCCTCCTTTGGAGAAACTGTTGCTGAAATACTCGAAGCGATGGATGCAAAATGGGTTTTGATAATGACATTCATGTCGTTGGTTTTAGACGAAAAATACGAGAGGCATGCACCGGATGAAATTTCGGTGCCGTCCAGATTAAAAATGGTATAATGGACTTTAACTTTTCTTTTGTAGCTATCAGTAGCAAGTCCTTTTTGTGTTGGTTGAGCGGCTTTTTCTATATCCAGCTGATTAATAAAAATAAAGACAGTTGCATCAAATTTCGCATGCAGCTGAGTCAGTAAATTTGGATTGTGTATGCTGGTTGCCATGTATTTTTCCGCTTGACTGTAGGTGGTAACTATTTCGCCATTATTTACTCCGCTATAATCTGTTTCTTCAACCTTTTCTTCTTCTCCAATGGAGCTTACTTTTTCTTTTACATTACCAACGAAATGATTGATTTTGAATTTTGCTTTTACAATTGGTGCAGCGTCTTTGTCTGGTTTGATTTCTTCAGCTGTTAAAAGCTGCTCTTCAGGCAAGTCCTTGTATTTGTATCCGATTGATGAGTATATATAAGCTAATTCCTTATCCACGGAACCGGTATCAACATGCATTAAAGAAATGCAAGACATTTTCCGATGGAGATCAGTTAAGAGTACATTGGTTAGTCCGAACCGCATATTGTCGCGTATTTGCTGAAACGTCATTCCGGTTTTCATCGCGAGATCCCTATCTATTCCGGACATATACATTTTAGGCTCAAAAGGAATTATTAATGCTTTCAGCTTTTCCTTCGATCCTTCTGCGTATGCTTCTTGATCGGTTTGCGCCTCTTTATAAATCCCATTACGATCCTGACCTACGGTTAATAAACTGGAAAACACGATTAAGATTGGTACAACAAATAATTTCATATCGAAGGAATTACGCAGTAAAAGTACGCAGATACTTATGGAAACTATAGGCGTCAACCCCGTAGTTATGAATAACGACCGGTGTATATCTGTCTAGAAAAATCCCTTAATGATATCTAGCCCATTAGCATATAAGAGCAATCCTAAAAGCAAAATCATACCTACAGACTGCGCACGCTCAAGTACTTTCTGACTCACTGCGCGACCAGTGATGATTTCCCAAAGAAGAAAAATTACGTGGCCACCATCCAGCGCAGGTATTGGTAGTAAATTCATAAAGGCAAGAATAATCGAAATTAAGGCCGTATTTAACCAGAATTGGTGCCAATCCCATGTTCCTGGAAACATGTTGCCAATTGCTCCAAAACCACCTACTTGGGTAGCGCCTTTTTTCGTAAAAACGTATTTGAATTGCACTACATAATCGTGCAATGTCCAATATCCATATGAAAACCCTTCGGCAATAGCTTCGGAGAAAGAAAAAGTTTGGTGTTGTATAGAAATGGCCCGGTTGATTGCTTGTTGAGAAGGTGCAATGCCAATTGTACCATTACTATCGGTTTGCACATTAACAGTTTTTGTGCTGCCATTTCTAGCATAGGTAACGGTCAGGTCTTTTCGTTTATTGGGCTTAATCAAGTCAACAACATCGTTCCAATAATGAACAGGACTTCCATTTACAGCAACAATTGAATCCCCCTTCTGCAACCCTGCGCCTTCTGCAGCCCTGTCCTTAACAACAGAGTCCAGAATAGGGTGAAAACGAGGAACGAGAGGATTAATTACGTCGGTTTTCCACATTTGCATCCCAATATCATCAGGAATGGATATGGATTCAGAAACTCCATTTTCATGAACCACCTCAACACTTTGCACATCACGCATTAAAAGATGTCTGCTGATTTGCGCTACATCGAAAAGCACTTCATTGTTCACCGAAACTACATGATCACCGTCTTTAAAACCAAGCTCTTCAAACAGGGGTTCTGCAGCAAAACCGTACGCTACGTCTTTGCTTTCCGAAAAGCTTCTTCCCCAGATTCCAAGAACCATCATATAGATTAGAAACCCTAAAATTAGGTTTACAACAACACCTCCAACCATGATAATTAGTCTTTGCCAGGCCGGTTTGGATCGAAACTCCCACGGTTCAGCTGGCTTTGCCATTTGTTCTTTATCCATGGATTCATCAATCATACCGGAGATTTTCACAAAACCTCCTAGCGGCAACCATCCAATACCGAATTCAGTTTTGTTTTTGTCTTCTTCCCAAGTTTCTGGTGTTGCTTTTGAAAACCACGCGTATTTTTTCTTCCCATTTACTTTTTTATACCTGAAAAGGGAAAACCAAGGATTGAAAAATAGGTAAAACTTTTCTACTCTCGTTTTGAAAAGTTTGGCGGGAATCATGTGCCCCATTTCGTGGAGAACAATCAATATAGAAAGGCTCAATAAGAGTTGAGCCGCTTTAATCCAAAATTCACTCATAATTAAAAAAGCAATAAAAAGTCGGTAAATATAACCTTATAATCGACAACCTGTTAAATTAGAAATAGTGTAAGTTGAAAATTTCTTAATATGTCATCAGGCCGCTAGGTTTCTAGCGAAGTGATCAATGAAAATTAATTCGTCTCTGATAAATCCTGGGCAACAAATGTCGGTTATTAACAATTGTTAATAACCTAGGTTAAAAACGTCTTAATAACTATCGATGGTAATAGTTGCTTTTTGCGCCAATTCTTGTGTATGTTTATAAAACCAAACGAGGGATAAAAGGCTCACCAACGGGTGAAGTTTTCCCGAGTTCTAAATCGTGTATCAATTTCCTTAAAAGGGACCAAGGCGGACGAAGAAAGTCTTGGGTCTGAAAGAGCGAAGCTCCAAAAAGAGATGAGGTACAAGCTATTTTTTCGAAAGAATGAATAGTAGGTTTGGTGCTCTACGAGCTTGCCAGATGAATGTCTGAAAAGTTTAGTGGGGATGGGAGAAATCAAGGAAGTCTACTTCGTAAGTACTTCTGAACGTTCAACCACTCTAATATGATAGATTTAATTTGTTTCTTCGGAGATAGACTTTAATCTTTTATGTTGGAAGACCAGAAGCAGAAACATTCTCCTTGGAGTGATGTGAAAGCCAAAGTCACAATAACAGTAGTTTGGACATTGGTAAGTTGTTTACAACTGAAGATGTAAAAGCGAGTGCATTTCTCACCGAATTGTTACTCGCTTTTTTGTTTATGATCATTTTCTGTTTGGCCAAACCTGATTTTTGTAAGGATTTGGGAAGTGATGTTGTTATGATGCAGCACGCCGAAAATTTCTAGTCTACGTGAATGAAAAAGAACGGAAAGCTGATTTTTTGATATGTAAGAGCCATCAATACTAAGACATCCCGCAAATGGGGAGATAAACCACGACTCGCGCTGTAGATTGAATGCCTCCGGACAGAACCACAAATAGGCGTTGTGCCTAAACATTTCACCGCATCTAAAATGTAATGAACTCTTGTGGATTAATCGAGTTGCCATT
>CAJQPO010000076.1 GCA_905480225.1 uncultured Flavobacteriales bacterium
ATGACTCAGGAGTAGTAATTTCTGATGAAACATGCGTAGGAAACGATGGAAGCATCACTGGTATTGTTGTTTCCGGAGGAATCGGTTCTTATAATTTTTTATACAATGGATCGATTGCAAGTGGAGCTGACACGATTGGTACTGCAGCTGGTAATTATACTTTAGAAGTATCAGATGCTGGAGGTTGTACGGATACATCAGGCCCTTATACAATCGGCTCTTCATCAGGTTTAATTATCGACATAGCTAGCATGGTAATTACGGATGAGTCTTGTGCTGGAAACGATGGAAGTATCACTGGCGTTATCTTATCAGGAGGTTCTGCTCCATACAGCTATGAATGGAATGGAGCCGCAGGGTCTAGCCTAGATACGATTGGTGCTGCTGCAGGAGTATATACGCTAATAGTTACAGATCAATTTGGTTGTTCTGTGACTTCTCCGCCACTCACTATTGGTTCTACCGCAGGACTTTCCGTAGATTTATCTGGCCTTTCTGTATTAGATGCTAATTGCTTGGCAACGGATGGTTCTATATCTGGAATTATTGTTTCAGGTGGAACCATACCATATTCCTACGCATGGAATGGACTTGTAGCATCTAGTGAAGATACTATTGGAATTGGTTCAGGTATTTATTCGTTGGAAATTACCGATGATTTGGGCTGCATTATTTCTGCGGGTCCATTCACTGTAAGCAGTTTAAATACGCTATCTGTGGATTCATTAGGGTTTGCTACCGCTGATGAAAATTGCACTGCAGGAGATGGCAGTATTACTGGGATTATCGTTTCTGGAGGTAGCGGCATTTATTCTTATACTTGGAATGGTATTTCGAGTTCTAGTCCAGATACCGTTGGATTGGGAACGGGAACGTATACTTTAATTGTAACGGATGATAATGGATGTTCTGACACAACAGGTACCTATCTTATCAACTCTTTAAATTCTCTTTCTATAGACACCTTAGGCTTTGTAACTGTAGATGAAAATTGTTTAGCGTTAGATGGCAGTATCACAGGAATTTCAGTCTCTGGAGGTAGCGGAGTTTACGCTTATGCTTGGAATGGATTAATTAGCTCAAATCCAGATACAGTGGGCTTAGGTGCAGGATCATATACGTTAGTGGTATCCGACAATAATGGATGTTCAGATACAACTGGCAGCTACGTTATACAAAGTGTTAACAATATGGTAATTGATTCAACAAGTTTTATTATCACAGATGCGAACTGTTCTGCTTCAGATGGAGGCGTTTCGGGAATTTTAGTCAGTGGTCCGGGATCGTCTTACACGTATTCATGGAATGGAACAATAAGTACTTCCATCGATTTAATCAATGCAAATTCAGGAAACTATACATTGCTAATTACGGATGACAATGGATGCGTAGACTCTACAGGAACATACTTTGTGAATAGTATCTCAACCCTTAATGTTGACACCACTGCATTGGTGATATTGGCCGAGAATTGTACCGCGTTAGACGGTAGTATTTCAGGTATCACCGTTTCGGGTGGCACTGCTCCATACTTGTACGATTGGAATGGCATTAACACCTTAGGAATAGATACTATAGGTTTAGGTTCTGGTGGTTACATTTTAACTGTTACAGATGATGCAGGATGTTCTGAAGTACTTGGTCCTTTCACAATACCATCAGTTTCTTCACTTGTTACGGACGATATGGGGTTGCTTATTCTCGATGAGCATTGTGGTTTGACTGACGGTGTTATAAGCGGTATCAATGCCACGGGAGCTGGGGCATTAACTTACAGTTGGAATGGCGTGGTTTCTTCTGGTGCAGATACTAGTAACTTAGGTGCGGGCACTTATTTATTGACTGTTACCGATTCGAATGGCTGTATAGATAGTCTTGGATCGTATACGGTGTCTAATATAAGTGGTCCTGTAATTGACTCTTCAGCAGTTGTTAGTATTGGTGATGCATGTGGTCAGGGGATAGGAAGTATTACAGGTTTGGCTGTTAACGGAGGTACAGGTCCAATATCGATTACTTGGGATAATGCTGACACAGTTCTTGATTTAAATGGTCTTTTTGCAGGAAATTATTCAATAACGGTAATTGATTCTGTTGGTTGCATAGATTCTCTAGGTCCAATAATATTGCTGGATTCTGGCAATCCAGTAGCTAACTTTGCAGCATCTCCAATAATAACAGACGTCAATAATCCATTGATTAATTTTACCGACGCATCATCAACAGATGTAATGACTTGGAATTGGTATTTTGATACTTTGGGGACAGATATTTCAACGAATCCTACTTATAGCTTTAATGAACCAGGAGTTTATCAAGTGGTTTTAGTAGTAATTAATAGTTTTGGTTGTACCGATACGGCAAGTTTGGAAATCACTGTTAACGAGGTAGATTCACTTACAATTCCTAATATCATAACGCCAGATGGCAATGGTATAAACGATGTATTCTCAATAGCAGGATTATCTCCTGACAGTTATGTTGCGGTCTACAATAGATGGGGACAGAAAATTTTTGAAACATCTCATTACTTAAATAATTGGGATGGTCGAACAAGTACAGGTGAGAAGGTTCCGAATGGAACTTATTTTTATGTAGTCATTGACCCGAATGGTGTCGAATTTACAGGACCGCTGTCGGTGAGCGGCCAGTAAGAAAATTGAATTCATGCGATTTATCACGTTGGTTGCTATTTATCTTCTTTTCATTGCCAATTGTTTAGCTCAGAATAAATTGGAGATGTTTTTTTCTTCTGATGTGCAATTGGAGAGTAAAGTTGATTCAATATTTTGGCAATTGTCAAATACAGAAAAAGTTGCTCAAATGATAATGCCTGCTGTTGGTAAACACGGAAAACCTGTTTCTGAAGTCATAGATTTAATAAAACAGCGTAAAGTCGGTGGTATACTTCTCCTTAATGGCACTAAAGCTGAATTTTCACAACTGGTTATTAAACTTGATTCTATTGGTAAATTATATGGGAATTTGCCCTTTTTGTATAGCGCAGACGCTGAACCTTCATTAATTCGATATAAAATTAAGGGTTGTGCTAAGGTTCCAAAAGCCAACGAACACCAATCTGAAATAGAAGTGATCAATACTGCTAATTCCATTTCAAGTGATCTTGTAGATATTGGAATCAATTATAATTTTGCGCCCGTTGTTGATCAAGGTAATATGAACGCAGCAATCACTAACCGAAGCTTCGGGTCCAATGTCGATTCAATTTCTTTATGGAGCAATGCTTTTATACAGGCCTCACAAAAAATGGGTGTAATTGCGACAGCAAAGCATTTTCCAGGACATGGATTGGTTCATGGAGATACCCATGAAAAGTTGGTTTATATTGACGGAATATTACAAGAAGCGGTTAATTATAAGTCATTAATTAGTGCAGGAGTACTTTCTATAATGGTTGGCCACATTGCAGTCAAGAATAATCCAAAATACGGCACGAGTGGTTTGCCGGCAACCTGCTCAAAAAAAATTGTAACTAATTTGCTAAAAGAGGAGCTTAAATTTAAAGGCTTAATTGTAACGGACGCCATGAATATGGGGGGAGTGAGGAACGTAACCGATTGTGGAATAAAAGCAGTTGATGCTGGCTGCGACATTCTCCTGATGCCTATTGACGAAAATAAAGAAATTCAAAATTTACTTCGTAAATATGAAATTAGCGAATCTTTTCAACGTCGAGTGGATGAGGCCGTTAAAAAGATAATTCGAGTTAAAGTTTGTCTAGGAATATTATAAAAATTATCCGATTTATTAGCCGTAACTACAGGAGATCAATTACTTTTTCAATTGAACTAAATTCAATTATTGATTCACCGCAAATACTTGATCAAAAGTTAGTGTTTCTTCTGACTTATCGAAGGGTAAATAAACTTTAGGTAGCTTAACATTATTTATTTCAACGCATATGGCATCTTTTGGATTTTCAGATGCTTCCATTTGAACACTCACTTCATAGCATAAAGCGTAAGTTTCAAAATTTTCCAATGTGGCAAGTGCAACAAGCTGTTCAATTAGACTGCCGTTATTCGGAATGTTTTTTGATTCTATTTCTATTCCCATAGGGTGAACAATTCCCGATTTACCGATAAATGCCCCAAAGGGATAAAACTCATGGTTCAGTGCAAGCATTTCTTTAGCAATTTCTAAACAGTGCTCGGTGAGCGCTTCTTGGTCTACAGTCATGTTGCGAATTTAAGGTGCTCATTTGAACTAACAATGGAAAAAAGTTGGTAAGTTTTTTAATTCAAAATTGAGAATGTCGAAAGGAAACAATATTTTCGCCAAGTAAAATTTAAGAATTATGAAAAATCAGGAAGCTCTTGCTATAATTGATCAAATGAAAAAGGAAATTTCAAAGTCAGGTATAGTGGCGGAGAAATTGGTAGTGAACTTAAAAAAATTACGACCTTTTGCTATTGAAGAGGAAGACCCGAGTCTTACCAAGGTTATACGACTTACCTATGAGCATCTTGAAGAAAAGGGGTCTTTCAATATTCCTATTCCTGAAGAAGTAGTTAATGAAGAAGAAGAGGAATTAGAGGAAACACCTGTTGAAGAGGAAAAAGCACCTGTCGAAGAAATGGATGATGCTGCAAAATGCGAAAGCCTTGATTATTTACTTTCGATAATGATTAATTGCGATGAGAACGAATTAAATCGAGAGGATTTAATAGGGTACAGGAATTTGATGATGGAATATCAAGAGCTTTAGTACCCGTGATTTAATACAGTAATTCCGTGTCTCCAATCCCTTCACGAACGATTTCAATTACATCGTTGGTACAATTGACAACGGTGGAAGGCTGATTGTTTCCATATCCTCCACTAATCACTAAATCAACTAAGTGTTCGTATTTTTCATGAATCAAAGTTGGATCTGTTGTGTATTCTAATACGTCGTCATCATCATGCACTGAAGTAGCGATAATGGGATTGCCCAAAACTTGCACAATTTGCCTTGCGATGTTATTATTTGGAATTCTAATACCAACTTCTTTTCGATTCGTATCAAATAGTTTTGGTACTTTATTACTAGCGTTAAGGATGAAAGTAAAGGGGCCAGGTAGCGCCTTGTTCATAGCTTTAAATACTGATCGACCAAATTGTTTTGTATAATCTCCTAAGGCACTTAAATCGAAACAGATTAACGAAAAATTCGCATTTCGTAGTTTTACTCCTTTTAATTTAGCCACTCGTTCAATGGCTTTTTTGTTTTTGAGGTCGCAACCAATACTGTAAATGGTATCGGTAGGATAGATGATTACACCGCCACGCTTCAAACAATTAACCACTTCTTCAATCTTTCGGTCTTCTGGGTTTTCAGGGTGGATTTCAATCAGCATGCTTATGAGTTTCCTTTCGCATAATCTGCTAAGAATTTCTCCAGGCCAATGTCTGTTAAAGGGTGTTTTAATAGTGCGGTTATGGCGCTCAATGGGCCAGTCATAACATCTGCGCCAATTTCTGCACATTCGATGATGTGCATTGGGTGTCGAACAGAAGCAGCTAAGATTTCTGTGTCGTACAAATAGTTATCATAAATTAATCTAATTTGAGCAATTAGTCCCAAACCGTCTGTTGAAATATCATCCAGTCTACCTACAAAAGGAGAAACATAAGATGCCCCAGCTTTAGCAGCTAGAAGTGCCTGACCTGCTGAAAAAATAAGTGTGCAATTCGTTTTGATTCCTTTATCAGAAAAGTATTTTAACGCCTTAACGCCATCTTTTGTCATCGGGATTTTTACGACGATGTTAGGATGAAGTTGAGCAAGTGCTTCACCCTCGCTAACCATTCCATCAAAGTCTGTGGCGATTACTTCAGCGCTTACGTCTCCATTAACTGTAATATTGCAGATGTCGACATAATGTTGTTTTATGTTGTCGTGTCCAGTTATTCCTTCTTTTGCCATGAGAGAAGGATTAGTAGTTACGCCATCTAGAATTCCAAGGTCTTGGGCTTCTTTTATTTGATCTAGGTTTGCGGTGTCTATAAAGAATTTCATTACTGTTGCGTTGTTTCTTCAAAAGTATGGTTCAACGAGGCTTAAACCAAGTAAAAACAATTAACACTTGAAGTAGTTATTAATAGTTTCGGTTAAGTGGTAGAATAAATATCCGCATTCAATACTTATAGATTGTACTAATAATAAGAATTGTTGGCACGCATATTGGATTAATATTCAAAAGATAAAACGATATGTTAATGGAATTGAGAGAAAGAATGATTTCGGCATTGGATCACCATGGAATTGATACAAAAAGAGAATTAATAATAAGTACCAATAACGGTGATTGGTGTTACATTCCTTTATTCCGATTAATAGAGATAGTTTCAAGCCTCTATAAAACGCAACAAAAGATAATAGAGCAACGACTAATTGAAGTTGCTTCTAATGCAAATCGATTAATGGAATTTCTATATTACTTAGCAAAACCAATTGCTGCGGTGAGAATTTAGCCCTTGTTGTAAAAGTGAGTTAAACAGGTAATTTGTGCATTACGCACGTTTAGGAATGGATTTTTTCCGGTCCTTTTTTCTTGATTAAGTGCAGCGGTAACTTGGCATCTTTTCTCATTTCTAATCCATGCAATTAGTTCAATTTTAGGTTAAGCACTTTACTTAGTATATTTATCCCAGATTTAGAAATTAGTCAGCTTTAAAAACGTTGGATAATTGTTGAATTAATTCAGATAAAAAAAAATGAACAAGATACTGATTGCAAATAGGGGGGAAATAGCATTGAGAATAATGCGTTCTTGCAAAGAAATGGGGATAGCAACTGTAGCGATTTATTCTGAAGTAGATAGGAATGCACCATTCGTTAAATATGCAGATGAGGCAGTGTGTGTCGGCCCAGCAGCAAGTAGCGAGAGTTATCTTAGGGGCGATAAAATAATTGCAATTTGTAAAGATTTGAAGGTCGACGGAATCCATCCAGGGTACGGGTTCTTATCTGAAAATGCTGACTTTACAAGAGCGGTAACGGCAGCGGGAATCACCTTTATTGGTCCATCGCCCGAAGCTATGGAAGTTATGGGCAGTAAACTTGCTGCTAAGGATGCCGTGCGTAATTATGATATTCCAATGATTGAGGGAACTGATCAAGCCATAACCGACATTGCTGAAGCAAAAAAGCGGGCGGGAGAAATTGGATTTCCTATTTTAATCAAAGCATCTGCAGGTGGTGGAGGAAAAGGGATGCGTGTGGTGGAAGACGAAAGTCAATTTGAAGAACAAATGAATCGTGCCGTTTCCGAAGCAGTTAGTGCTTTTGGTGACGGGTCTGTATTCATTGAACGTTTTGTAGAAAAACCAAGACACATTGAAATTCAAATTTTAGCTGACACATTTGGGAATGTCGTGTATTTATTTGATCGAGAATGTTCCATCCAAAGAAGACACCAAAAAGTAATTGAAGAGGCGCCAAGTTCTTGTTTGACGGATGCATTGAGGGCTAAAATGGGTAAGGCGGCTTGTGATGTAGCGAAGGCCTGTAATTATTATGGAGCAGGAACTGTTGAATTTCTATATGAAGATGGCGAATTTTTCTTTCTTGAAATGAACACACGTTTACAAGTGGAGCATCCAGTAACGGAAATGATTACGGGTATAGATTTAGTGAAAGAGCAAGTAAATATTGCTAGCGGAAATAAATTGCCTTTTGAACAGAGCGACTTAAGTATCAGTGGCCATTCAATCGAGGTGCGTGTATATGCGGAGGACCCTAGAAATAACTTTTTGCCGGATATTGGGAAATTGGAAAGGTATCGGAGACCATCTGGTATGGGTGTCCGGGTAGACGATGGTTTTGAGGAAGGTATGGAAATACCCATTTATTATGATCCAATGATTTCTAAATTAATTGTTTATGGTAGCTCAAGGGATGAAGCCATATCAAAAATGCTCCGTGCAATAAAAGATTATGAAGTCGTCGGAGTTGAAACCACTTTGCCATTTTGCTCTTATGCAATTGATCATGAGGCTTTTCGCTCTGGGAATTTCAGTACTAAATTCGTGGATGAGCATTTTACAGACCCGGAAGTGCTAGATGTTTACTTCGAGGATGAAGCAGAAATTGCAAAACTTTTTGCGGTAAAGTATTTTAATGATCACAAGCGATCTGGATTCCATATAGCAGATGAACAAATTTCGAAATGGAAACTTAACAGAATTTAACGTAACCTGTTAGCAATAAGAACGGTAAACTATTTATTTCCTGTTGTTATGCCAAAGTTCGTTCTAATTGTATGCCTGTTTCCGATTTTAATAGTTGCTCAAACCCAAAAGAAGCAAGTAAAGAAGGCCATCTATAAAGGCGATACTGTATTTTACGATGAGCTACCAGCGGTGCCTGTCGGAGCCGGTTCAGATGATTTTTGGAAAAATTATCATCATGCGAAAACTTTTGTGCCCAAAGTATATTATTATGCAATTTTAGTAAAAGAACTATCGGACAAATACGACCGAGAGATGGATCTTATGGATTCAAAACGGGAGAAGAAGAAATACATAAAAAAAGCTAAAAAAATCATCAAAAAGGAGTTCGGTGATGATATTCGAGAAATGTCCGTAACGCGCAGCTTTTATATGATAAAATTAATTGAAAGAGAAACAGATAAAATGGCCTACACTCTTTTAGCTGAATATTTAGGAAAAACTAAAGCACAATTATGGCAAGGCATATCTAGATTGGGTGGTGCAGATTTAAAACGGCACTATGATCCGCAGAATGATGATGGTTATATTGAACTAGTTGTTAGAGAAATAGAATCAGGCACCTTAACGTACGAAGATCATACACCCAAGACTTTAGACGGAAGAGAGGTAATGAACAAACGAAAAAAAAGAATAAAAAAAGAGAAAAAAAAGGACTAGAATTTCCTTAATTAATCCTGAACACAGGATATCTTCTATGGGATGGTTCGTAATTGTCAGAGTGCTTATAGATCCAATAGAGTTGATCCCAATGGTTCTTAGAAAAGTCTTCGTCATGTTGTTTTTGCAACTCAAAGGCTTGTTTTAACTCAGCGTTTTCAAGAAGAATCTTAGCTGCCTTTTCTTCAAATACATAGTGAGAGAAATATTCTTTTTGTTGCAGGATTTCATCGAAAAAATTCCATGAAAAATAAGAGTCCGTCGCATGAGGTTCCAAGGTTTCCAAAATGAATCTTACATAGGGTTGGTCTGTTGGAATTAAATAATCGCCCTTTGAAAATGAAATGAGCTGTTTTTTTTGGCTAACCTTAATGTTTTTATGCAAATAATGCCCTTCGTAGGGCCAGCTATTTGTTTCGTAATCATCAATGAAATAGGCATCAATTACAAAGGAGGTGTCATTTTTAAACTTGGTCATTTGGATGTTGTTTATTACCAGCCGTTCTATAATTTGACTCCATGCTTGAGAGATGATATAGTATTTTGGTTTTTTTATGGAATCTACCGGTTGATACTTATTGTAGTACTTAATGTTTTTTTTCCACGGCTTATTTCGATTGTATTTAAAGGTTTCAAGTCCCGTAACTTCACTGACGTATTTTTCTGATTCGTATCCAAGAAACTCAATCATCTCGAATTGTGCAGTGTCTAATTTCCAACTGATTGGGAAGTTATCCTGGTTATGTTGGAATTCGAAAGCACTTTTTCTTACTGCAATTATTTCGCTACTGTTCACATTTGCATAGGATTGAATGGTGTTAAGAAACTCAAATGTACTTTGAACACGCTCTGAAAACGGTTTCCACATGTGTGTTTCGGTTGTAAAGCCAATGGTGTTAAATAATGCGGCATAACCAGTACAATAACGAGGTGTTTCAAGATAATCGTAAATACCACTTTCAGGTGTGGTTTTCATTGTATTGACGTATGGGCAAATCGGGTAACCTTTGTTACTCATTTCAGTATGTATTACAGGCAAAAGTTTAGTGCTAATTAGTTCACTGACTTTGGGATTCAATTTGCTTAATTGTGTCGATAATAAAGTCATGGTGTATTGATAATCAGCACCATTAGAAGTGTGTGTATCTACTAAAATATCGGGATCAAGAAAATGAAAAATAGTAGTAAATGCCGCTGCATTTTTAGAATCCATTTTAATAAAATCTCGATTTAAGTCTAGGTTTTTAGCATTGCCTCGAAATCCATATTCTTCCGGTCCATTTTGATTGGCTCGACTACAGCATCCCCTGTTTAATGCACCACCTACATTATAAATAGGGATAATGCCGATAACAGTATTTGACGTTTTCTGATTAAAATTGGGGTCGGTTAAAAGGTTATTAGCAAAATTAATGGACGCATCAATGCCACAAGGTTCTCCAGGATGAATGCCGTTATTGATTAAAAGAACTGCTTTATTATCGTTTTTATTCGGATCAAATGTTTTTGACGGGTCAATGATAAAAAGATGGATCGGTTTACCATAGTCAGATTTACCCATCTCTAGTAAAACAGCCGCTTCGTGCTTTTCTGCAAGTTTTTGATACAGACCTATAGTTCTTTCATAGGTAAGTGAGTGATTGTTTTTATAAACGTTCAGATTTTCTTGACCATGGAAAAATGGAATCCAGCATAATAGGAATACTATCGTAATCAGATTTATTGGTTTCATTTTGTTACTCGTTATGAATACGACCTTTAATTTTTTTAGCTTTATGCGCTGCGTTTACCCTTGAGAATTCCGCATCAAGTTTTTTAGAAATGGGTTTACTTAAGAGGTTTTCTAAGTCTGGTTTCCCAGCCTTTATCCAGGCACTGTACCAAAAACTACCCACAGCTTGAATTGATTGTTGCATTCTTCGTTCAACCATGCCGTTTAGTTTGGCATTATATGCTTTTGTAAATTCAATTGAATACACCTTCATGATTACGGCTCCTCGGTTTTCAAAACTGTATTTTTTATCCGTATCAAAAGTAGTTGTTAGTTCTTTTTCAAAAGCAAGAACACTATCTAATGCATAATGGCTTTGTTTAATGATTTCCCAAGCCCTATTTAAAGGTGTTTCAATATAAGATGCTTGGCCAACAAAATAATCCCAATCTTCCGCAATTAGCTCTGGGATTCTGGATTCCCAAAAGCCATGTATGCCGAGTTGTCCAGTTAGTTGTCCATTATAATTTTCTGTAGTATGTAATGGAACATGCGCATCACCAATGTAATGACCAATATCAGCTGAGAGTCGCAGAATGTTATCTAAGTCATTATTTCTAAATGCTTTGGTCAATCTGTTAGTCATTACTTCAATATGCCAGGGGACGATACCATAGGCTTCTAAAGTATCTTGAGTGTATTTCCTAACGGCCTCATCCCAATTATCTGGTACAACCTTAAATGGATCTTCATTTCCGCTTACATAGTGATCAATATCAATATAATGCCTGGGTGCTTCACCTTCTGCCGCATATCGTCTTTTATCTGGATCAACAGCGTGTTCCGTTATGAATTCAATATTCGATTTGTAAAATGAAAACAGTTCAGGAGGCAGCGTGAAGACTGCCATTCGATTGATTCGTTTATGACCATAAAATCCCCAAGAAGATGTACAGGTATGCTCAATACTAACTTTTTCTTTTTCGAATGTAAAAGAAAAAAAAGCCAATAATGAACTTAAAATAAATAGTTTGGTCACACTCAAATTTATGAAATAATATGGAGCTGGATTAAATGGAAATTCGGCCGTCTTTGTATATGGGAACAACATTCACCTGATTAGGTGTTAGGCAATATTTTATGTCTTCATTTAGGTTTAGGTCCTGAAGCCTTCTTCGGTGAGATGATGCCTTGAGGTAACCTAAGTAATTGTCTTTGGCACTTAAATAAAGGTACTTTGCAGCAATCGTGGAATCCTCTTCTGATCTAAAATCTCCTGATGCAAGCAAACCATCTGCTATAGCACCTGCACAAATGGTGTCTTCTAAACAGAATTTATTTCTCCAACCTGATCCAAGAAGCATTACGTTTAATTTTTTCTTAAGCAGATAATTAACTACTGCATCCAGGTTTATTAAGGACCCAATAATCATTTCATTGGCTCTTCTCGATGTATGAATCGCCTGTGTCCCATTGGTAGTCGTTAATACTACTGTTTTGCCAATTAATTCTGGGTTCATCCAACTGTAAGGAGAGTTCCCCAGGTTAAATCCTTCAACCACTTGGCCTTTTCGTTCAGCAGCAACAATATATCCACGTTGTCTGTATTCTAGTGCTTCCTCAATGGACGCAACGGGTATAATGGTTTTAACACCATTAGCCATGCCAGCACAAATAGCTGTTGTAGCTCTAAGAACATCAATAACTACCACCACATCAGCATCATCAAAATGCAAAGGATACAAATTGGGTGTGAAACACACTTCTACCGAAGGTCTTTGGTCCATTTTTAGTTTGCTTTATAAAAAGGTAATTTAACTACTTTAGCTTTAAGTTGTTTGTTTCTAACTTGAATTAAGATTTCAGTGCCAATTGCAGATAATGAATGGGGTACATACCCAAGGCCAATTGCTTTTTGCACTGATGGGCCCATTGTGCCAGATGTTACTTTGCCAATTTCTTTGCCGTTAACATCTATAATGGCATAACCGTGTCTTGGTATTCCCCTATCTAAAAGCTCAAATCCAACAAGCCGATTCTTGATACCATTCTCTTTTTCTGCTAGTAAATTATTAGCATTAGTAAATTGTTTAGTGAATTTAGTTACCCAACCTAAGCCAGCCTCTAAGGGCGAGGTGTTGTCATCGATGTCATTTCCATATAAACAAAAACCCATTTCGAGTCTTAATGTATCACGCGCAGCTAGTCCTATTGGCTTGATTCCACAATTCTTGCCAGAATTAAAAATAGCCTCCCAGATTTGGTTGGCAGATTCATTCGGAAAGTAAATTTCAAATCCACCAGAACCCGTGTATCCCGTTGTAGAAACCAGAACGTTTTCGATTCCAGCAAAAGTGCATGTTTGGTGCGTGTAATAAGGCATCAAGTCCAGATCAATATCGGTTAAGTCCTGAATGGCTTCAGCTGCCTTTGGACCTTGAACGGCCAACAAGGAAGTTTGGTCTGAAATATTTTCCATTTCACAATCAAAAGTGTTGTTTTTCACAAGCCAGTTCCAGTCCTTCTCTATATTTGATGCATTGACAACCAATAAGTATTCATCTTTTGAGATGCGGTAAGTCAAGAAGTCATCGATGATTCCACCTGTTTCATTTGGGATACAAGCATATTGTGCTTTTCCGTCAAAAAGTTTTTCAGCATCGTTCGATGAAATCTTTTGGATAAGATCTAAAGCTCCTGTTCCCCTAAGCATGAATTCACCCATATGTGAAACGTCGAAAACGCCCACTCCATTTCTCACGATTTCATGCTCTTCATTAACACCAGAGTATTGCACAGGCATAGCATATCCTGCAAATTCTACCATTTTGGCACCTAAATCAATGTGTTTTTGTGATAATGCTGTTTGTTTCATTCTATTCTTGAATTTTATGTAATACCGTTCGCATGCAAACTTATACTTTTCTTTTACAATTTTTAATCTTTTAGGACTTCATTAAAATATCGCAGATACAGGTCTTCATTTGCAATAATAGAGTATGAATCGACGACTGTCTTTCTTGCTTCCGCACCCATTTTGATTCGAGTTTCATGTTGATCAATAAGAATAGACAATTTGTCAATCCAGTCTTGATTAGTTGCTGTAATGAACCCATTCATACCGTTATTAATGATTTTATTATTCACACCAACTGGAGACATAATGGTAGGTATTTCAAGTGCCATATATTGTAAGCCTTTTAGTCCGCATTTTCCTTTCGCCCAATCATCATCCGGCAAAGGCATAATACCAATATCAAATTCAGACAATTCTTTTACTTCATTTTTTTTATTCCAAGGTATGCCTTTTATGGCTAAGTGCTCATTGGTGTAATTCCCATCTCCTATTACTTTGAAATACACTTTTGAGCCATATTTCAATTTGATTTCCTCAAGAAAAGGCAGTGCCAATTTAAAATGTTCAATGGTAGTAACACTGCCACTCCATCCTATGCAGATCGCCTTATTTTTATTTTCGTGTCGTGTATACTCTTTTGTATCAATCGTTGTAGGAATTATTTTAACATTGGAATTAAATTGAGTTGCGTAATTAGCCAAGTATTGATTACCAGCGATGATTAAATCACACAATTGAATGATTTTACCGGTTTTTTTAGGTTTCTTCAAAAAACTCAGCGCTTTATTTCCTGATGAAACATTCAGTATAAAAATGGCATCATCAAAATCATAAATTAGTTTGGCACCAGATGCCTTCATCTTTTTTTCGTATTTAATAGAGCCAGTAGGCAGTGCGTCTCTAAAAATGAAAATGATGTCAAATTGGTTAGCTCGTGCGGCGTCTTTTTTTCTGCGCTTTATATACTTTAATAGCAACAGTGCCTTCTTCCAGTAGTTTCCTTTTGAGTAAAAAATACGATCTTCTTCTTCGCTGATGAGGTAAGAAAGTTCACAGGAAAACCCATTTTCTTTAAGAGATTGAAAGTATTGTTCAAACCTGAATCTTTGTCCCGGTGATCTGTCCGGTCTATGCAATGCTATGAATAAAACTTTTTTAATACGATTCTGCTTTTCTCCAATAGTTGGTCACTGGGTCTTTTATGGCGAAACTACAATATTTTCGAAATTTCAGGGTGTCAGTATTATTAATAATTCTTGCATTTGCTCTATGTTGTATTCGGCTGCTGTTATTTAATTGTCAATAGGGAACAATTGTTCAGCCGACCAAATGGTACTGATTTCAATCGAAATTACTAAAACTGAGTATGTTTTTAGCATTTTTAAATATGAACCAATCTGAATTGTAAGGGTTAGTCTTTTAACCAAATAGCAGGAATGTTTTCTTTGATTTCAATACTGCCAAAAGTGCTGCTCTTTCGAGAACCGTTATTCTTGGCCCAGGTCGCCATTTTTTTAAGGCCCATTTCTAATGGAGTACTTTCAGGTTCATTGAAAATTAGCTTGGCTTTCGAATGATCGGCATATGCGTGAACCACTTCATTTCTAGCCTCTAAAAAGTTAATTTTTCCAGAGAGTCCCATGGCCATTTGGGTGCTCTCGGCAAGCTCTTTTACACTATACTCTTTGTCTGCACCAATATTAAATATTTGATTAATAGCTGAAGGATTTGAAATGCTTGATGCTATTTGTGGCGCAATATCACCTATATAACTGAATGCTCTTGTTTGCGAACCATCTCCGAAAATGGTGAGGTCTTGACCTTGCATTAATTGATTCATGAAGATACCAACAACGTTTCTATATTTATCACCAATATTTTGGTATTCTCCATAAACATTGTGGGGCCTGAAAACTATGTAATTCAAACCGAACATTTCTTGTGCTGCTTTTAAATCTTGTTCAATTGCAAATTTTGCAATGCCATATGGGTCTTCGGGTTGTGGAGTGTCCGTTTCCTTCATGGGTGGAGCGGTAGTGCCATAAACGGCAATAGAGGAAGTGAACACAAAACACTCTACTTTAAAAAGAATAGATGCATTAATTAAATTTATACTGCCAATTAGATTATTTTGATAATTAAACCTTCGAATGAAGTGGCTCAATCCTTCCGCAGCATATGCAGCGAGGTGATAAACATAATTAAACTTATGTTTCTCAAAAAGCTCTAATACAAGTGTATAATCTTCAATAGATCCCTTTACGAAAGAAGCATCGGCATGAATGTTTTCAATACTGCCACCACTGAGGTCGTCGAGCACGACTACCTTATGGCCCATATTAATTAATTCATTGGTGACGTGTGCACCAATAAAACCTGCTCCTCCGGTAATCAAAGACGTTTTCATAAATTTATAATAAGTAACAAATATAGTTAGCTCAATTTTATCTCCTATCCATGGGTAACCTTTTTAGTATATTTGAGCGGTTTTGAATAGATAAGATGATAAAATTACCCGAAAAGAATACTCCACGGTGGCTCATTTTTTTAATTGACATCGGCATTTGTATTTTGTCATTAGCAATCGCTTATGCGATTCGATTTGATTTTATTGCCGAACCTGAATTGTTCTTAGCGTCTGAGTGGGAACAACTTAAATGGGCTTTTCCCTTTTTTATCTTAATTCGAGCATTTTCATTTTACATTGGAAAAACGTATCAAGGAATTATCAGGTTTACAAGCACTGAAGATGCGAAAAGACTTTTTATCACCATTGCTTTTGGTTCGGCTATTTTCGCTGTAATATCACCATTGCGTTTTTATTTTGTAGACGATTTCTATTTTTTACCCAGACCCATACTTATTCTTGATTTCTTAATTACTTTGTTTTTTATGATTTTCAGCAGATTCATGGTGAAGCTATTTTACCGGGAAACCATGAAAAAAGGAAAGATTAAAAAGAAAATACTCGTTTATGGTGCGGGTGAGCTAGGCTTAATTGTAAAACACGTTTTAGAAAGAGACCCGAACCAACTAAATAGCATTTTCGCATACATTGATGACAATTCTAAGAAAATAGGTAAGCGACTGGAAGGTAAAAGTATTTTTAGTACCAATCAATTAGCACATATTCTAAAAACCAAGGAGATAGACAGCGTAATTATTGGCGTCTTAAATCCAAATTTTGAGAATAAAAAACGGGTGGTAGATCTTTGTCTTGAGTATGGTGTTGAAACCTTGTCTATTCCTCCTGTAGAGAGCTGGATAAATGGAGAGTTCAAAGTAGGTCAAATTCGGAAAGTAAAGATAGAAGATCTTCTTGGTCGAAAGCAAATTCAATTATCCATTGAAAAAATAGGGTTGGAGCTTAGCAATAAAAAAATACTTGTTACAGGAGCAGCAGGTTCGATAGGCTCGGAAATCGTAAGACAATTACTTCGTTTTTCACCTTCTCAGGTAGTTATATTGGATCAAGCGGAGTCGCCATTGTATACGATTCATAATGAGTTGAAAGCATTAGACGATCGAGGAATACTAAATGTAGTTATTGGGGACATCAGAAACAAGGCCAGAATGCAGAATTTATTTAACACTTTTGAACCCAATATTGTCTATCATGCAGCAGCATATAAACACGTGCCGTTAATGGAAGAAAATCCTTCAGAAGCGATACAGACCAATGTGTACGGAACAAAAATTCTTGCGGACTTATCGAACCAGTTTGGTGTGGAGAAATTTGTAATGATTTCTACAGATAAAGCTGTAAACCCGACAAATGTAATGGGTGCATCCAAGCGAATAGCGGAAATATATTGTCAGTCGTATAATGTACAGAGTAATACGAGATTTGTTACGACAAGGTTTGGAAATGTTTTAGGTAGTAATGGGTCGGTTATTCCCTTGTTTGAAAAGCAGATTATGGAGGGTGGACCAGTAACCGTGACGCACGAAGAGGTTACTCGATATTTCATGACGATTCCTGAAGCTTGTCAGCTTGTTTTGGAGGCTGGCAATATGGGGGAAGGGGGAGAAGTATTCGTATTTGATATGGGTGAATCAATTAAAATTATTGACTTGGCAAAAAAGATGATAAAGTTGAGTGGCCTGATCATTGATGATGACATAGAGGTGAAAATTACGGGTTTAAGGCCTGGAGAGAAGTTATATGAGGAATTGTTAACATCAGAAGAAAATACGCTACCCACTCATCATGAACAAATAATGATTGGGAGAGTTCGAGAGTACGACTATCTTGAAGTGGAAAAACAAATTAGCGAGTTAGTTAATTCTTTTGATGCTCAAAAGAATACTGATATTGTGTTAAAAATGAAGGAAATGGTTCCTGAATTTAAGAGCAATAATTCTCAGTTTTCAATACTGGATAAGTAGCATTAGTATCTGCTGTGTTAACAGATATTTTTCAAGCGTGTACAACTTAATGTAGCGCATTATTAAGTATATTTGCAGTCTAATTTTGGATAATAACATGAGTGCTGAGACGGTTAAATTAAGAGAAGTTGAAAAGGAAATAGAAGGATACCTAGGTGGATTAGATTCACACAGTATTGTATTTGATTATAAGGAAGAAAGTGGACACATTAGATTAGAATTACTTACGGTTAATCCTAGGCATAAACAGTCGTTCTTATTTCATTGTACGGAAGGATTGACTAAAGAGGATTGTTTGTATAAGATGTTGGCCTATCTGCGGGAATATAAAGTCAAAGAAAGTTCTTATACTATTCAATGGAGTCTCATAGGAATCGACGAGCTGCATACCTCTTATTTTAGGGCAAATAATATTCTTTATGCCTTGGATAAGTTTTATCATGGAAGAGATTTAAACTCAATTGTAGTGTTTAGTGTAATTTTAAACCCCATCGCATAATGAAAGGAATTTATCCGGTCGAAATTAGATTTAATGACATAGACCTTGCAGGACATGTTCACAACAGTGTCTATTTAGCTTATTTTGAGCAGGCCAGAATGGGTTATTTTAATGAACTTATTGGTGCTGATTGGGATTGGAGAAAGCAGGGGTTGATTTTAGCTAGGAATGAAGTTGACTATTTAGCTCCGGTTTATTTAGAAGATAAAATAATGGTCTCCGTGCATTGTGATCATATTGGAACCAAAAGTTTCACTCTTTCCTATACTTTGTTTTCGACTGATTCGAAAGAGAACCAAATTATTCATACAAAAGGTAGAAGCATTCTGGTGTGTATGGATTATGAAATAGAAGAAACGGTAAACATTTTCCCTGAATGGAAAGATGTGTTGCATGTACTTTAATCCTTAATTTTTCGTTTATAGATTAACACGTTTTCATGTGTCCTGTGATTCTTGACATCAATGAAACAAAATTTCAGTAGGACATGCTACCGTTAATGGTAAAGTGTTGTAGGCCTTTTTGTGATTTGGACGAAAAAAAAGAATCATTCGTCGAAAAAAAAAAGGCTTTCGTCGTAATAATATAAAAAATGGTTGTATATTTACCTCGGATTAATGCTAATACTAACATTTA
Source organism: uncultured Flavobacteriales bacterium (assembly GCA_905480225.1). Classification (GTDB taxonomy): domain Bacteria; phylum Bacteroidota; class Bacteroidia; order Flavobacteriales_D; family Parvicellaceae; genus UBA10066. Next base: position 18,988 of record CAJQPO010000076.1, read on the forward strand.
AAACCTTATGTCAGATAAATACAATTACTCTTGCCCCGGCTGTTCTGCTGGTTTAAGTAGGGATGGTGAAGTTATGTTGACCATGACTAGAAGTACTGGGGAAAAATCAAATTTAATTCTTCATCCTAAACCCGGTGTATACGGCTATTACTGTAATCCGCCGCTAAAATTAGAAGATGGTGAGCTGGTTGAATGTTACTGTCCATATTGTTGGGAGTCATTGCGTTCGGATTCATTTCCAAATTTTGTATCCTTAAATTTGCATAAACTAGATGGAACCAATGTTAAAGTGCTTTTTTCTCGACTTGTAGGACAGCACAAAACCTACGTTGTAAATGAAGCCTTTACCAATAAGTATGGTGATGGGTCTAAAAAATTGTTAGACTTGGTATCCTAGTGGTTGATTCAGCCATGAATTGTTTCGCTTTTCCCGTATTTCAACATTAAAGAAGACTCATAATCTAGAAATTCATTCCATTTGCTGTCAACGTCAACATTGTTGCCGTGTTTTCGAGCCAAAGAAATAAACGTCATGTAATGATTGGCTTCACTAATCATTAAGTCATGATAGAATGAGCGAAGTTCGGCGTCGTTTATTTCCTGAGATAGTATTCTAAAACGTTCGCAGCTCCTGGCCTCAATCATCGCAGCGAATAATAGGCGATCAACTAGTATTTCAGATGGACTCCCGCCTCTTCTAATGTATTTCATCAAGTCATGGACATAGGGATCTTTTCGTTCTGCGCCGAGTGTATATTTGCGCTTCTTAATTATGTCATGTACCAAACCAAAATGGGTAATTTCTTCATGGGCTATTTCGACCATGGCATCGACTAAATCAGTCAGATGAGGGTATTTTACCATCAGCGTAATTGCGTTGGTAGCCGCTTTTTGCTCACACCATGCATGATCGGTTAATATCTCCTCAATATTTTTTTCAACAACATTTACCCACCTTGGGTCACTCGCCATTTTCAGTCCTAACATGCAAAATAATTTACACAAAGTTAATGGAATCCTATTTAAGCTAATTGTTAATAAAAGAAAAAAGAACCTGAATACTTAGATTGTCATTTATTTTATTTTTAGCCCCTTTAGAAATTATTAGTATTTCAAGTTTATGATAAAGCAGATAACAATCGTTTCAAGTATCATTTTAAGTTTTAGTATTAGTTTTTGTCAATCTGATGAAGGATTAACTCCAGATGAGATTGCTTATAGAGATTCAATTGCTCTGCTGAATGCGGATAACGCGCGAACTTCAGCGGCTCAGGAAGCATACAACGAAGGCATTAACCTTTTTAAACAAAAGAAATACAAGGAGTCTATCTTGAAATTCGATTTGGCAATAAAAGGCGATACATTGTTTCAATTTGCCTATTATAACAAAGGAATTGCTCAAGTTGAGATTGAAAAATATTCTGCAGCTATATCGACCTTTACGGATTTAATCAAATTGAATGACGAACATGAGATGGCCTATTTCAATAGAGCTCGGGCATATCAAGCAAGTAAATATTTAACGGAAGCCATTGCGGATTATGATCAGGTTTTGTTCTTTAACCCTAAAAATGAAATGGCCTTATACAATAGTGGGGTTTCTTGGTTTTTGCAAAAGAAGTATATGAAAGCCATCTCGATGTATGATAAGGCTATTCGAGTCAAGGCGGACATGGCTGATGCGTATAATGACCGAGCCAGCTGTTATCGAATGTTAAAGAAGTATGATCAAGCGATTATGGATTACCATAAAGCGATATCTTTTAATGCAGAGTATGCCTTTATTTACAATAACATAGGTACTACGAAAAAATTGATGAAAGACTATCAAGGTGCAAAAAATGCATATAGTCGGTCACTTTCAATTGATCCTAAATTTTACTTGGCATATAGCAATAGAGCCGCGATGCTTTTTGAAGAAGGCAAATACGTCGAAGCTGAAAGAGACTATTCTGAATGTATTAAAATTAACGCTGAATATGTGCCTGCCTATAGTGGTAGGGCTGCATGCAATCATAAATTAGAGAAGTATGAAATAGCGGTAGAAGATTGTAATAAAGCCATTTCAATCAATGCCAATTATGCTGGCGCATATGTAAATCGAGGCATTGCAAAAGAAATGCTTAGAGATCAAATAGGTGCTTGCGAAGATTGGAAAAAGGCGCGAGAACTGGGTTCTGAATTAGGTAAAAGATATCAATCAGGAAATTGTCAATAACGGTATAAAGATGAAGATTAATATTATGTTATTCATGGTGCTTTTTACGGGTGCTAGTTCGTTTTCTCAGCAGAATATTGAGTTTAAAGCTGGAAATTTCAAAGACGATAAAGAAGGTTACAAAAAGGCCATTGAGGCGATTAAAACGGCAGATGAATATCGCAGTGCTGGAAATGAAGCAATTTATGCTGTTGTTAGTCCTAAAGAAAATTTTAAAATGGCTATTCAAGGCTATTTAGTAGCTTATCAATTTAACGCGAATAGTGCGATTTTAAATTTTAAATTGGGGAATTGTTACCTGTACACGAATGAGCGCTATAACGCACTGAAGTATTTAGAAAAGGCAGTAAAATTAAATGTAGAAGTTGATCCATTTATAGAATTCTACTTAGGAATGGCCTATCAGTTAGAGATGGAATGGTCTAAAGCGACAAAATATTACAAGAGCTTTCAATCCTCTTCTAGATCTAAACAAATCGCTTCACTAGGTAAAATGTTAGCCAAAAGAATAAGAGAGTGCAAGCACGGAATCACATTAGAGTCAGATAAAAAAAGAGTTTGGGTGGACAATGTTACAGCCGTTAATTCTGAATACGACGATTACAGCCCCTGCGTGTCTATGGATGGTTCCATGTTAATGTTTACTTCCAATAGAGAAAATGGAAAAGTTTCAAAATCCGGATATGACTGGGATCACGATATTTATGTTTCTTATTTAGAAAATGGTGAGTTTACGATTCCAAAGAACATGGGAGAACAAATAAATACCTCTGATAATGAAACAACAGGCATGCTGTCTTATGACGGAACGAAGCTACTCATATACAAGGAAGTAGATGGTCAGTTCGATATTTATGAATCGACTTTAAAAGGTTCTAAATGGATAACTGCGGTCTCTTTTTCACCTCAAATAAACACAAAAGACAATCAGACCTTTTGTAGTTTCAATGCTAAAGAGAACAAATTATATTACATCAATGATCGGAAAAAAGGAGAAGGTAATTATGGAAATGACATCTACGTTTCGCAAGTGATGGATGAGAAAACAAGAAAGTACGAATTTCCTAATTCCGCTGGTAACGCTGTTAACACGAAGTTCAATGAAGGTTCAGTCTACATGCATCCAAAAGGAGATTTAATGTTCTTTTCTTCGGAAGGACATAATTCGATGGGAGGGTATGATATTTTTATGTCTAAAAGGAAACAAGGTCAATGGAGCATTCCTGAAAATTTAGGATGGCCAATCAATACACCATACGATGATCATTTTTTTGCATTAACTGCTAGTGAGAAATATGCTTATATCGCTTCAAATCGTAAGGGTGGTAAAGGGGGCATTGATTTATATAAAATCAGTTTCTGGGGGCCTGATAAATTTCATGAAATTGATACGGAAGACTATTTGCTAGCAAGTGTTGCAAATCCAATTGCAGATGTTCAAATAGAGAATGCCGTTCAAGTGAACAGAAAGAGCTTAACGGTCTTCAAAGGAAAAACCATTGATGCACTGACCAATGAGCCAGTTGAAGCGTTCATTGAAATCATAGATAATACTACGGGAAAAAAAATTGAAACAATTACGACGAATAGTGCTACCGGTAAGTTTCTGTTATCTCTAAATAGTGGCAAGAACTATGGACTCGCCATCAAGTCTAAAGGATATTTATTTCATTCTGAAAATTTTGACATTCCAAAAAACAGTGAGTACAACCTCATTGACAAAACATTGAAATTGAAAAATGTCGCTGTAGGCAGTAAGATTGCTCTTAGGAATGTGTTTTATGATGTGGGAAAATCTACCCTTCGACCTGAATCTGGTTCTGAGCTTAATCGATTGGTAAAATTGATGCAGGATGTTTCTACTTTAAAAGTAGAAATTTCAGGACATACAGATAATATGGGTTCTAAAAGTTTGAATAGGAAGCTATCAGAGGACCGTGCCAAATCCGTAGTACTGTATTTGACCAAAAAAGGAATTGCAGTAGATCGATTGGTAGCAGTCGGTTATGGCTCTTCGAAGCCAATAGCTTCGAATAAAACCAACGAAGGGAGACAAGAAAATAGAAGAACTGAGTTTGAAATTAAGTCAAATTGACGACAAGTATTTACCAATTAATGGAAGTATTTATTGTTCCTCTTTTTCCAATGCCCTCATGTGACTAGATGTTTTCAATTCACCATCATGACTCCAGCCAGGCGGTTGAAATAAGTAATTTAATTTGTCCTTAAATTTTGGTGCTCTTTTGACGTCCTTCCATAAAGCAATGTATTCGTGGGAAGCAATTTTAAATAAATTGTAGGTGTCAATATTACTTGTGATGCCATAAATAGGATGGTCAGATTTTTTTTCAACTTGAAACGTTCTGAAAATACGATCCCAAATAATTAAAATGCCAGCGTGATTACGGTCTAAATATTTTACTTGGGTAGCATGGTGAACACGGTGGTGAGATGGGGTATTAAAAATCCATTCAATAGGTCCCAATTTACCTATTAGCTCTGTATGTTGAAGAAATTGATAAATGAGGCTGAACGCCATCATGGTCATAATGAAAACAGGATGAAATCCTATCAATGGTAGCCACATCCACCAAATGTATTTGTAGAGAACTTCTACCCAGCTTTGCCTCAGGGCTGTGGAGAAATTTAAATGTACCGAACTATGGTGATTAACATGAGCAGCCCAAAGAATTCGCATGGAGTGGCTCAATCTGTGGTGCCAGTAGAAAGTGAAGTCATCTGCAAACAGAAGCAAGATCCAAACCCACCAATAATTATTTATTTCTGTCCAAACTCCGTAGTGGTTATAAATCCAATTAAATGCTATAAATGCTAAAGTCTTCATTCCGAGTCCAATAACTAATGATCCCAGGCCCATACCAATACTTGATATCGCATCTTTCCGATGATACAGTTTTAAGCTTCTTCTAATATCTATGAATAGTTCAATACCTATCATCAATACAAATAAAGGAATAGCGTAAACCGTAGGGTCGTCAAAATCAAAAACGGTTTTTACTTGATCTAAATTCTCAAACATCAATAGACTAAATACTAGAGTTTAGTAAAATTAACTAAGTTAGTTGGAACTATTAAGATATTACACGACAATATTCTATGGATGTAAAATGAACAGTTATCAAATCTATAAGAAAGCAATATCTGCCCAGCCACTTCCAAGTGCCTATATCGACATGGATTTACTTGATGAGAATATTCAAAGCCTTTTGGAGAGAAGCGGCAATAAACCAATTAGAATTGCGACAAAATCTATTCGGTCTTTACCGATGTTAAAATACCTAGCTTCGAAATCGGATACCTTTATTGGATTTATGGCTTTTACTTTATTAGAGGCTTGTTTCTTAGTTGATAACGGATTAGATAATATCTTGATGGGTTATCCAAGTATGCAAGAATCGGCTTTGAAAGAAGTAGGTAGACGAATTAAAGATGGAAAGCGAATTGTTCTTATGGTTGATCGAATGGAACATCTGGGTCCAATAGAAAAAGTAGCCAAGGAACTAGAATGTCGATTTTTAATTTGTGTAGATACAGATGTATCTACCCGTTTTCCAGGATTATATTTTGGTGTTCACCGATCAGCAGTTAAGGGCAAAGATGATTTTGCTAAAATGTTAAATGGAATTATTAAAAGTGATTACTTGGACCCTGCGGGTCTAATGGGTTATGAAGCTCAGATTGCAGGTGTTGTTGACAATCAAAAGGGTAATAATTCGATGAACCTAGTGACTAAAGTACTGAAGAGAAATGCAATACCAAAAATAGCTACAATCCGAGAAGAATTAGTTGCTACATTCAAGGAGCTAACTGGATTAGAACCGGCCATTTGTAATGCTGGAGGTACAGGTAGTATCGAATCTTCTATTCAAGAGAGCTGGGTAAATGAAATTACCATCGGTTCTGGCTTTTTTCAACCGGCATTATTCGATAGCTACCGGAATTTCTTGCACAAACCAGCTGCTTTTTTTGCATTAGAGGTGGTTAGAAATCCGAAAAAAGGAATTTATACGCTGAATGGAGGCGGTTATATAGCCTCTGGTGACACTAACAAGAATAAATTGCCTCAACCTTTCTTACCAAAAGGAATGTCTCTTATTAAGCGTGAAGGGGCAGGCGAGGTGCAAACACCCGTAAGATATAATGGTATCCTAGATTTGGGTACCCCCGTCTTTTTTAGACATGCAAAAGCAGGAGAGCTTTGCGAACGGTTTAATACAATTTATTTAATCCGTGGTGATAAAATCTCTGATGAGTTCAAAACCTACAGGGGAGACGGTTTTTCCTTTTTATAAATTTGAGATATGAAATGGACTAACTGGTCAGGAAGCGTAAAATCAGAACCTATTGCAATTTTATATCCTTCTTCTGAGGATGAAATAATTGAGATTGTAAAAGACGCGCTAGGCACAAACAAAAAAATCAGAATGATTGGGAGTGGCCATTCATTCTCTAGAATTCTAGAAACGGAAGAGCTTTTAGTTTCACTAGATAACATGCAAGGTATCATTAGTCATGATGTTGAAAGTCAAACCGCAACAGTTTGGGCAGGAACCAAATTGAAGAAACTGGGTGATTTGTTATTTGACATTGGTTTGGCTCAAGAAAATATGGGGGATATTAATGTTCAGAGTATTGCAGGAGCACTAAGCACAGGAACTCATGGAACAGGTAATACATTAGGAACATTATCAACACAAATAGTTGAAATCACTTTTGTCAATGGTCTTGGCCAATTGCAAATGGTAAACGAACAAAAAGACAAATCATTATTTGACGCAATTCGTCTAAGCTTAGGCACACTTGGGATATTTACGAGAGTGAAAATAAGGTTGGATAAGTGCTATCGATTAGCCGAAGTAACTCAAAAGGAGTCCCTGAAGCAATGTTTAGAACAATTAGAATGGAGTATAACGGAAAATAGGAATTTTGAATTTTTTTGGTTTCCTCATACAGATACAGTGCAAACTAAGTTTTTAAATAAAACAGAAGAGCCATTTAGAAGAGTTGGATTTTTAAAAAAAGTAACTGATTTGTTGATCGAAAATTGGCTGTTTTATGCGCTTTCGTCAATGGCACGTATTTTACCGGGCTTTTCTAAACAAGTGGCCAAAATTTCCGCATGGGGCATTTCAAATGGGAAATTTGTTGATTGGAGTCACAATATTTACGCTACTTCTAGATCCGTAAGATTTAATGAGATGGAGTATAATGTGCCTATAGAGTACTTCAAGACGGCACTAATTGAGCTTAAAGAGCTGATTGAAAAAGAGGGGATTAACGTTCATTTTCCGATTGAATGTAGATTCGTTAGGAAGGATGATATCATGATTAGTCCAGCATATAATCGAACCGCTGCCTATATTGCTGTGCATCAATTTAAGGGTATGCCGTACGAGGGGTATTTTAAAAAATCAGAAGCAATTTTTAAAAAATACAATGGGCGACCACATTGGGGCAAAATTAATTACTTGAGCGAATCTGATTTTAGTAAGCTATATCCTAAATGGATAGAATTTAAAGAAATTCAAAATGTGCAAGATCCTAATGGCTTATTTTTGAATGCTTATTTGGAGAAACTATTCGCTAATGACGCCTGATCCAATTAATTCATCTTTTTCATACCATGCTGCAAATTGACCTGGAGCGATGCTTTTCATTGGTGCATCGAAGACAATAAATACGCCATTTTCCTCCTGAATCAAATGGGCGGAAGACAGCTGTTGACGGTACCTTATTCTTACTAAATAGTTCCTTTTTTCCCCTATTTTTAGTTTAAAACTCGGTCGAATCCAGTGTGCGTCGTCTTCATTTATAAATAGTGCATTTCTCCATAATCCAGGATGTTCTTCTCCTTTTCCCACAAAAACAGTATTGGAATCGACATCTGTACCGATTACAAACAAGGGTAGCGTAGATCCACCTATACCTAATCCTTTTCTTTGACCAACCGTGAAATAGTGGGCACCTTGGTGTTTGCCGATGACTACTCCGTAATCTTTTAAATAAACGTACTGCTGTGCACTTTTTAAAGAGGATTCAGGACGTTTTTTGTAAATGTGGTGTGTGTCTGGTATTTCAATTACATCACCTTGCTTAGGTGCAAGCTGTTGCTGCAGGAAATCGGGTAGTCTTACTTTGCCAATAAAGCAGAGGCCTTGAGAATCTTTTTTCTCTGCTGTAGTAAGGTTGGCTTTTCGTGCGATCTCGCGTACTTCTGACTTTAATAATTCTCCAATCGGAAACAGTGCTCGAGCTAATTGCTCTTGGTTTACTTGACACAGGAAGTAGCTCTGATCTTTATTAGGGTCTTTACCAGCCAGTAACCGATAGGTCGGCGTGCCCTCTATCTCTATTACTTCTTTTCTGCAATAATGACCTGTAGCAACATAATCTGCGCCCAATTCCAAAGCTGCTTTTAGAAATAGATCAAATTTAATTTCTCTGTTACAAAGAACATCTGGGTTTGGCGTTCGACCAATTTTGTATTCATTGAACATGTAATCTACTATACGTTCCTTGTATTCTTTGCTCAAGTCGATAACTTGAAAAGGAATTTCCAACTTTTCAGCAACTAATAGCGCATCGTTGCTGTCTTCAATCCAAGGACACTCATCATCTAAGATGACGCCGTCATCGTGCCAATTTCGCATGAAAATACCAATCACTTCATGTCCTTGCTCTTTTAATAAATGAGCGGTTACCGAAGAGTCAACTCCACCAGAAAGACCAACTACTATTCTAGACATGCTACAAAAATATAGGTATTAATTGATGTTGCCTTGTTTTTTTATTCAATGTCTTTCTTTAGCCTTGCTGAAGTGCCTTGTATTTAAACGCATACTCAGCAGATAACTTTGCGTTTTTGTGTCTATAAAGTCCGCATTTAGCCTGCTATATAACGATATTGTCACGTTAGGAAATTGGAACGTCCCATTGGGATGATTAGAGTACGTTCACTATGGCAGTAGGCATAGTTTTACCGCATCAAACAATGCGTTTTAGTTGTTTACACCGATTTATTTTGCCTCATATCAAAAAGTGTAAATCGACTGGAACGATAAAAATTTAGTAACCGTGAAACTAAGTAAGAAAATTACTGCAATAGCCGAAAAGCACCTCGTAAAAACAGATTGGAAAAACAATCCGGAAATGTTAAAATTTTTAGAAGGTGTTTCTGTTCACTCTTTACAATTAGAATTAGAGCGTATGTCGATTGAAACTGATTTCAGTTTGGCGAAGAAGGAATACCATGCGGTTACGACTAAATTAACAGCAGAGAAGAAGTTAAGAGAACAGAGTATAGAGACCATGCTCTCTGCCATTTCAACATTAGATGACGATCCTGAACATCGACTAACTTTGAATAAGAATAACTTATTGATGGTCGCAGAATACTTGGATTTTCAAGTACAGAGAAGAAAAGAAATTGAGAACCAGTTGTTGCTTTCTATTGATGAAACAAAGAGAGCATCTGATGCAAAATCTCAGTTTTTATCTATCATGAGTCATGAAATTCGGTCACCATTGAATGTTATTATCGGCATGGCGCATATTTTGCAAAAGGAACATCATTTAAAAGATCAAGAAGAAAATATCGATGTACTCAACATTGCCTCTAATAATTTAATGCTCTTAATTAACGATATCTTGGATTATAGCAAAATAGAATCTGGTAAACTTGAGTTAGATAATTCACCCTTTGACTTCTATAAATTAATTAACAATTTGAAGAAAGCACATACCGCAAGTGCAGCGGAAAAAAGAAATTGCCTCAGTTTAGAAATGGATAAAAAGATAGCTTCTTGTTATCATGGAGATTCAGTTAGAATAGGGCAGGTGATAACCAACGTGCTTAGCAATGCCATAAAGTTTACTAAGAATGGTGAAATAAATTTGGCTGTTTCTGAAATAGAAGGAAATCGAAAACAAAGCACGATCAGAATCTCTGTTGAAGATACTGGAATTGGAATTTCTAAAGAAAATCAGAAAAAAATATTTGAAAAATTTACACAAGCAGAGTCACACATTACACGTGAGTTTGGCGGAACTGGATTGGGATTAACTATTTCCAGAGACCTGCTCGGTATAATGGATAGTAAACTTCAAATATTATCAACTGAAGGAGTTGGATCAACATTCTACTTTGACATAACACTTCAAAAAGGAAATGTTCAAGAAGTTTTTCCAACACAGATTAACGATTTTAGAGATTTATCTAATGCCCGTATATTAATTGTGGATGACTTGGAATACAACTTGATGATTCTTCAAAAGATAGTTAAAGATTGGAATGTTCAATTAGAGTTTGCTTCCAATGGAAAAGAGGCCGTTGAAATGATTGAAGCAAACAATTATGATTTGGTGTTAATGGATCTTCAAATGCCTATTATGGATGGAAGAAAGGCAACTATAGAAGTACGGAAATTTAACCAACATGTCCCGATAATAGCGTTGACTGCCTCAACGGATATTTCATTAAAAATTGAGTTGATGGCAATTGGAATGAATGACTATTTGACAAAGCCCTTTAATCCAAATGAACTGTATCATAAATTAGAATCTACCATTAACCAAAGTCTAGTTTCGTCTTGATAAATAGTTGGTAACCATGACTTTATTGGCTACTAGTTAAATCTATGGTGGAGGTTTTAAATAATTGTTTACAATTGATTTAACCGTGTGCAGATGGATATGTGGTTTTGGTTCAATCAATAACAAAGCTTACTTTTCAAGTAATAGTACAATATCATATTTGTTTTCCGCTTTATCTGTTCTTATCTTTAAACTGTGGTCGAGCAACAAGGCAATAGGAATTGTATTGAATGTGCAATTGAAATAGCAGGAAGAGTAGATAAGCGATTTTGCTCTGATTATTGCCGCAATGCATACAATAATAATCTCAATAGGGATGCGAATAAGTACATTCGCAATATCAATAACACGCTTAGAAGAAATAGGAAGATACTGGAAGGATTTTGTCCTATGGGTACAGGAAAAGTACACAAAGATGAATTACTTTTTGAGCGATTTAATTTTGATTATTACACCAATGTTTATAGGACTAAGGCTGGATTAACCTATTTCTTTTGTTATGATTACGGCTATTTACCTTTGGATGATGAGAAGTTTGCGATTGTGAAAAGAGGCGAGTACATAAAGTGAAATAGTTATTTATATTCTCAAATAATAGTAGTCGGACAATTTAATTTTAGTTCTTTTAACTACTTTCGAGTTATCAAAAATCTAATAATGAACGAGCATTACCCCAATTTATTTCGCCCTTTGGATTTAGGCTTTACAACCTTAAAAAATAGAACTTTAATGGGTTCAATGCATACAGGCCTAGAAGAGACACGAAATGGTCATAAAAAGATGGCTGCTTATTTTGCTGAACGGGCAAAAGGAGGAGTTGCTTTAATAGTTACGGGTGGTATTGCGCCAGATAGAGCCGGTTGGGTTGCTCCTTTTTCAAGTAAACTAACAAGCAAGAAAGAAGCGAATAAACACAAAGTAATTACTAATGCGGTGCATCAAGAGGGTGGTAAGATTTGTTTGCAAATATTGCATACCGGCCGATATGGATATCATCCATTTAATGTAGCTCCATCTAAAATTCAATCTCCAATTACACCTTTTAAACCAAAGGAGCTTACGGAGTCTGGAATTGACAGTACAATTGATCATTTCGCACGATGCGCTTCCTTAGCGCAGCATGCCGGTTATGATGGTGTTGAAATTATGGGTTCTGAAGGATACTTGATTAATCAGTTTATCGCTACCAGAACCAATCAACGTACAGATTCTTGGGGAGGCTCATATCAAAACAGAATAAAGTTTCCAATTGAGATAGTGAAACGTGTTCGGCAAGAGGTTGGTGAAGAATTTATTATCATTTTTAGACTATCTATGTTGGACCTCGTCGAAGGAGGTAGTAGTTGGGATGAGGTGGTAATACTGGCAAAGGAGCTGGAAAAAGCCGGTGTAACAATAATAAATACGGGGATTGGATGGCATGAAGCCAGGGTACCTACAATTGCTACAATGGTGCCAAGAGGGGCTTTCAGTTGGGTTACTAAAAAAATGATGGGAGAAGTAAATATTCCATTAATAACGACCAATCGCATTAATACGCCTGAAATTGCCGAATCAATTCTTGCAGATGGGCATGCAGATATGGTTTCAATGGCTCGTCCGTTTTTAGCAGATGAAAATTTTGTGAAGAAAGCAGAGGAAGGACGAGGTGATGAAATCAATACATGCATCGGATGTAATCAAGCTTGTTTGGATCATGTATTTAAAAATAAACAAGCATCTTGTCTGGTCAATCCACGGGCAGGTTTTGAGACAGAGCTGAATTATACCATGGCTCCATTACAAAAAAACATTGCTGTAATTGGAGCAGGGCCAGCTGGAATGGCGGCTGCAACCGTTGCAGCAAGTCGCGGGCATTTGGTTACGTTATTTGAAAAAGAAGATCAAATAGGTGGACAATTCAATATGGCTAAGAAGATTCCAGGCAAGGAGGAATTTCACGAAACGTTACGTTATTTCAAAAAACAATTGGAGTTATTGGGTGTCGTACTTCGTCTGAATACCGAAGCGACTTTAAAAGAGCTAATGAACTTTGAAGAAGTTATTTTAGCTACGGGTATTACACCAAGAAAATTAGATATACCGGGCATTAATCATGCTAAGGTGGTGAGCTATTTAGATGTGTTAAAGCACGAAAAAAATATAGGCAATAAAGTGGCCATTATTGGTGCTGGAGGGATTGGTTTTGATGTTGCGGAGTACCTTACTCATAGTGGGAAATCTTCATCCGTCAATACAGAAGCGTTTATGAAGGAATGGGGGGTTGATATGAGTAACGAGGTGAGGGGAGGAATTGAAGGAATTCAACCTCAGTTTGATATTGCTTCAAGAGAAGTTTATTTGTTGCAACGGAGAAAAGGAAAACTCGGTGCAAATCTTGGTAAAACTACGGGATGGATCCATCGAACCAATTTAAAAAAGAAACGCGTGACCATGATGAGCTCTGTAGTTTACCATAAAATAGATGATGCTGGTTTACACATTACGTCAAATGGTAAGGAATTAACCTTAGATGTCGACCATGTGGTTATTTGCGCTGGACAGTTGCCTTTTCGTGATTTACTTGACCCTTTGAAGAATGCTGGAATTAATGTTCATTTGATTGGAGGCGCTGATGTAGCTACTGAACTCGATGCCAAAAGGGCAATTGATCAAGGTTCTCGACTTGCAGCCGAATTGTAATGATGTTTACTGGTAACATACGGAAAATGCGGTCTGAATTGTTGGATGAAGTCGCGTATCAGCTGCCATTGTTCCATTTACTAGAGCCCAAGGAACTGATTGATATGACAGGATTGGTTGGCCAAACCATCCGGATAGAATTTCAAAATGAAATCAACTGTGTTGTTACCGGTAAAAAAATTAAAAAGTCTTACGGTGACGGTATGAGTTATGACGCTTTTATGTCATCACCATTGGCTACTCCAAGTATTATCAGACCAGAATTAAGTAGAATCCATGAGGGCGTGGCCTTAAGAGATGAGGAGTGGGAGAGAAAGCATCATTTACAACCGCATGTGGTTTACCTTTCCAATACCAGCGGAATAAAGGTGGGAGTTACTCGAACGACGCAAATTCCTACGAGATGGATTGATCAGGGCGCAGTTGAAGCCATATTGTTAGCTGATGTTCCATACAGGCAGCTTGCGGGCCTTATAGAGGTGGCATTGAAACCATATGTTGCTGATAAAACCAACTGGCGTAAGATGCTTAAAAACGAATGTTCATCGGAAAATTTATTAGACAAAAAGGAGGCACTTATTGAATTGTTGCCTGAAGCGTATTATGATTTTATTTCAGATAACGATGAAATCACCGCAATCAACTATCCTGTAATTGAATATCCCGAAAAAGTAGCCAGTATCAAACTGGATAAATTCCCAAGTATCGAAAAAAGGTTAAATGGGATAAAGGGGCAGTACTTGATTTTTGATGATGAAAGTGTACTTAATTTGAGAAGTCACACGGGCTATAAAGTAACTATTGAGGTGTAGTTTTAAGCTTAATAATTTCTGATCGGATAAATGCAGCGAATTCATCATCGGATTTATCAACATGGTTCTTTGGGTCCACCGGTTTGCCAAAATTAACTTTTATTTTTCCCGGTTTTAATTTTAACTGATTCGATGGCCATACTTTGAAAGCGCCCGAAATTGAACACGGTATAATTCGAATATCTGCTTGCTTAGAAATGATAAAAGTTCCTCTTTTAAATGAACTAATTTCGCTGCCGTTGCCCCTAGTTCCTTCAGGAAAAGAAACGATGTCCTTTTTTTGTTTTAGAGCTTTTACTCCAGCTTCTTGCATGCTATTCATGGCTTTTTTTCGATTGCTTCTGTCAATAAAAATCATTCCTGCAGCCCAAATTGACCAACCGATGAACGGTACTTTTTTTAATTCTTTTTTTGCAATGAAATAAAGAAATGTAGGGGAGGCATAGAATAATGCAGGAATATCTAAAATGGATTCATGGTTACACGTGAAAATGAAATTTTCTCCTTTGGGAATGTTTTTTCTTCCGTTTACCCGAACCGAAGCAAATGAAAGAAAAAGGATTCCTGGACTCCAGATATACTTTGCTACAAAACCAAACACTTTTTCATTGAACAACAGAAAGCGAAAAATAAATGTTGGCACAAAGCAAATGGCTGTCCATGTGAACAACAATACTACGACCAACGGTGTAACGATTTTCCAAAACACAACTGTAAAAATGTAACATTTATTTTACATTTTAACATAAAAAAAGGTGCGTTTTTACGCACCTTTTTAGACTTGAACTAAAAGTTATTACTTAATAACAATACGTTTGGTTGCTCGCGAACTTCCTGCATTCACGGTTACGAGATAAACTCCACTTGCTAAATCATTCACATCCAAAACAGTTTTGATAGACGCTGAACTGGCTTGAATTGTTTTTTGCTGTAATTTTTTACCTAAAATATTTGATAATGTAATTGTTGCAGAAGATTCTGTTGCTGACTTTAGCTCAATAGAAAGGTGATCTGCTGATGGATTTGGGAAAACAGTAAAACTGATGGATTGACTCTCTTCATTAACACCAATAATGGACAACAAGTCTTGGCTATAGACAATGTTTTGCATTGATCCTGCAGCATCTAAAGAAGTATGCATAAGTACAGGAAAGTTTTGCGTGCCTGGTTGGTAATAATTGTATTGAGTTCGGGTTAAAGGGATGGTGCCTAATAAACCCAGATTAGCAGTAGAAGACTCAACGATCTTCACTCTTAAAACATCAGCGTACGTATTCGTACCTAATAACAGAGTTCCATAACCGTCTGCACTAATAATAGCTTCACCCACATAATCTCCTGATATAGGGAAACCGCCTACTATGTCCAACGTTCCTGATATTGAATCGTTGAATGAATCCAAGTAAGTAAATGGATAGTACATTACTTTAAGCTCATTCGTCGACAAAAGGACCAATACATCTCCAATGCTAGGTTCACTGAAAGTATACCCTTGAGCGAAAATGGAGTCTGCAACTTGATTCTCGTATACCATAAAATTTCCTTGTAATTCGTCTGCAAAAACAGAAGTTGGAAAGTCCGAAGCGTTAGCAGCAGTCGTTGCATCTACTATGTTGTTGTCAACAGTTGTGGTGTAACCTTGCAGGTTTGAATAATCCCACGTAACATTGGCTCCATTTATACCATCCAAATTGTTGGCATTAGAATCGGCTACATAATACATCTTATTCGCTCCGATGGCATTGATGTTTGCTGTTGTTAAACTTGGAACTTGTCCCAATAAGGTTGATGCGGTGAAAATTAATAACGCCGTTAAAGTATTTTTCATTTTTCTTGTTTAGATAGGCAAAGTACAAGAAAAATGAAAAAGTTGCTTTGAAAAATCAACAAAAGGTAGTTTTTGCATTGTAAACGGTTAGACCAGGAGTGTTGTGGAATAAAACGAACCTAAGCATTCTCCAAACAAGCAGATCCATTTATGGTTGCTGTAGTCGGCACTATCGCTGCTCATTTTTCTCTTCCTAAATCATCGATGTTGATCTAATAAAATTACGTTTCCATCAGGGTCATTAATCATCATACTAGCTGGACCACTTGATTTCGAATTAATTTTTTCATCAGAAATTATTCCTCGATTTTTAAGGTGTGCTTGGATGTCTCTAATATCATTGAATTCTGATAAGTCTTTGCCGTTATAGTCCCAGCCTGGATTAAAGGTTAAAATATTTCCTTCAAACATTCCTTGAAACAATCCAATTAGGGCATTTTCATTTTTCATGATGAGGTAGTTTGCGGCTTTACTTCCGGCCAGTACGGTAAATCCTAAATTTTCATAGAATTCTTGAGAGATGGCTAAATTTTTAACATTTAAACTGATAGAGAATGCACCTAATTTCATAGTATCGTTTTGGTTAGTGTCATTTGAAATATTTAAGGATTGATTGTTTTCTTTTTGCTTCGCGTGGTCTTGATTGACGGTATTTGTGCAAGCCATTGTTGCGCACATCAAAATCATTGAGATTATTTTATAATTTAATTTCATCGATTACTCTTTTTGCTGATTTCGCAGCAGTATGAACAGAAACCCAATCCTCGCCATCTGTATATGCTCCACCTGCGAAATATAATTTTTCATTAATTGTAGTACCTAATTTTTTTACCATTTGCCAATCGGTATGATCGGAAAGATATCCACTTCTAATAAATGGTTCCTTATTCCAATCTTGGCTAATGTGTTTTATATAATTGACTGTCGCCTGATTTGAGAACATAACATCTAGTTCGGTTAAGACAATTTTTTTCAGTTGGCTATCAGTTAAACCAGTATACTTATTTACAGAATGGCCAACAGCGAATAATCCAATGATTTTTTTTTGGCTGTCCTGGCCATAGGAAGCATCGTAATAAATCTTTTGACCCGAAACGGAATTTTCTAGTATTTCTTCAAATCCTACGTTATAAAAACGGTCAGAAAATTCAAAAAAAGCTTTAAAACCATCCCATATTACCGCATCATTTATGGCGTTTTGTTTGTATTTGGGTAGTTCGGGCAGTAGTTCAATATCCTTGTCTTGAAGAATTTTTAGTGGGACACTTATAATTACCTTATCTGCTACTTGTTCGCTATTTTCGGTGGTAACAACAATTGGATCTCCAGAATAATTAATAGAACTTACGACAGAATCGAAAACGATATGATCTGCTATTGATGGAACGATGTATCGCTCAAAGAAAGTGAACCAAGATGAGTTGACAAATTTGTAATCTGGCAGATCAGATATGCTTTCAATATCTACTTGAACGGAAGTATTATTGATGATTTTTGAGAGAACAGAAGGGTTGGACTCTATCCATTCAGCGCCTAAGGGTATTGGAAAATCTGTAAAGTCATTGTTGATTTTCATTCTACCTCCATAATTTGAAGATGCCTCTAAAATTTCAAAATCAATTCCCAATTGTTTTAGTAGGTAGCCAGCAGATAATCCTCCAGCCCCGGCTCCAATAATAATTACTTTCCCAGAAAAATTAGATTCTGCATTGTTCATTAAACTACTCGATAGACAGGAAGAATAAAACGGCATATTAATGCCTAATATTCCGCAAACTTTTAAAAATTCTTTACGAGTCATTTAAATTTATTATCCATGCAATTTCGGATGGGTGTAATGATGCATTAAAAATTAATAGTCTTTACGTGTCGGTGATAGCTATATTCATTTCAGCCATTTATTTTGTTCCGCTATATTTTAATAAGTGTAAACTGTTCATTCGACCAAACTTCATGCTTATTTTGATGTTTTACAACATATTGATCAATTGCAGGATTCATTAATTGTTTGCAGGACAATACAAAGCTACATTTAAACTTGTCTTTTTGTCGTTCTAAGTCCCTTTGAGATGCGTCCTTTCGAATACTCCAAGAGTCTCTGTCAGCATACAGTCCAAGTACTCTAGGTTTTTGAAAGAGTATAACGGCATTCTCAGGTAGATCCGACTTGATCATTTTAAAACATTCAATGGATTCTTGACTCAATGGACCGGGGATTTCACTTTTGTTATGGTCAAGGATGATTGCAATTTCGGGTTGGTAAACCATTCCTATTAGTAAAAATAAAAGGCAAGCCATGATTTTCTTTGAAAAACTAACTTTTAAGTCAATTGCGGCTAAACCCAGTACGGTATAATACAGTAAAAAAGGAAATATTGGAATCGTGTACCGAATGCCAACGACGGTTGAGTAAGGGAATACAAGTATAAGTATCATGGATCCTAGATAGACCAAATCAGCATAGTCTAATGATTTTGTCGCAATTTTATTAATGATTGCTACAAGTGCAAAGATAAGACCAGCAGCTTCAAGAAGTACAATCAGATACAAGACGTGTGTTTCCTTTCCACCAAAGAAAATTTCAAAAATCATAAAGGAATGCTGTAGGTTCGTGTAAAAAGTTTCAAGAAAATTATAATTATCAAATAGCATGGTGTAACCGCTATCAACAGCATTGCCAATAAAAATTTGATTAATCGTTAAAGCTGATAAAATTCCGACTCCAAAAATCACGGACAAGTTTTTTAAGGATTCTAGTTTTCTGTTGAGTAAATAAAATACGGGTATTGCCGCTAACAAGGCCCATCCGATACTGCGAATTGAAACAGTAAAACCCAATAAGACTCCTATTCCAATAGCCCATATTAAATTGGATCTGTATCTGTCGAAAAGCAATACTGTTAAAAGCAGAAATACGGCAAAAGGAATCTCTGACATCACTTCTAATTTGAATTGAAGCATTAACGGGTTGTAAAATAAAATCAACACCAGTAGCAAAGCATAAAATGGTCCTAATCTCGATTTGAAAAAAATAAAAGAAAGAATTCCCATTAAAATGTAAAAGAAGGAGATGAGGCTAGTAAATGCACAGATATCGTTCCCGAATACTTTATAAATAGGCAATAATAGGATAGAGAACCCTACTGGATACACCTTTGGTCCGACACGATTGTGTTCATCGTTGAAGAGATAATGATTCTGTGTCAAGTCCTGACCGTTGCTTATTAATTTCGCCTGTTGAATATATAAAGCAAAGTCTCCCCCCCAATCGTGTGTGTTTTTATTGTTGATAAAATAGGTTGGCAATAGAAACAATAAACAAAGTCCTAAAAAGAACCGTGAACCAAAATGAAGTTGTATGTATTTGAATAAACCCAGCACCGAGAATAAAGATAATGTGATTAGCCTCAATTACAATTGAAAGAATTGAGATTGTTTTTTTGTAATGCCAACGCTAGGCTATATAGTGATATCTTTCTATTCCTTTAGCTCAAACGAACTGCTCTATTTATTCCAACAGCAGCAACGTCACCAACGGTCGGATTTGCCTTGACCAAAGATGGATTTCTTTTTGAATACTCCAATTCATTGAATAATAAAATGGAGTCCATTTAATTTATTGCTTCAATTACCAATCGCATGCCAGTTTATAAACCACTGACCAATAAGTGCGTCGGTAGGTGTTAACGCTGTCAAACTATTTTTTTGAACATATACTGTAAAGCCAGTTGATGTTGAAGAGTATATGGCATTCACACCTATTAATTCAAAATGTGAACCTACACCACCGATACTCGTAAAATAGCGTGGTGTAGTCGTATAGTTGCAACCTCCTGTGTTCACTTGAAGATAAATTGTATTTGCATCATAAACCTGCCAACCAACTCCGGGTGCTGAACTTCCAGAACAAATTGAGGATAGACTTCCTGTAGATTCGGTTACTGGATCTGCTTGTTTTACAAAGCCTCCATTAGACAGAAATATAGTATCGTTGCTAATGGTTAAATTTTGGAGTTCATTGCTCGGGTCAGCATCTGCATCATTTACCCCATCTTGTAATGAAGAAAGATCCGTTACTATCGTACCATTACCATCTGTTATTTCTAGGTCTGTTCCGTTCAAAACAACACTGGTGTTCATTTCATTAGTCGAATCAGCATCTGCGTCAACAACACCGTCTTGCAAGGCCGAAAGGTCTGCAATTATAGTTCCGTTAGCGTCGGTTATTTCCAGATCAGTTCCATTCAAAATCACGCCAGTATTCATTTCATTGGTAGGATCACTGTCTGCATCTTCTACTAAATCATTAGTAACATTTTCTGCTGTTTTGGAATAAAGTGCATAAGGAACACTCATTAATTGACTGGTGCCTGTAATGGTATATGTACTGCCACCTGATGGGTCGGTTTCTGTTTTAATAAAGTATGGTCCTGCACTCCAGTTTATGGTGTTAAAATCACCACTAATAATGGTTCCTGATCCTATCTCGATACTTACCAAACCATTCGCGTTGGTCGTTGGATTTTGTATCTCTTCGTATACAGGAGTGCCCGAAACGGAACCTTGCAAAATACTGATCTGCATTCCAACTGGTTGGCTCGTAACAAGTGAATTACTCGCATCTCTCACTACAGCTTGATAGCTCATTTTGTTGGGAGCCTGAGCAGTAACATTGCCTATTAGCAATAACCCTATAACTACACTGTAAAATTTCTTCATGGTATTTTAATTTTTTACAATTCTAAATGATTTTATTACTGAATTGTTGTGCTGAATATTTAATAAATAAGTGCCTGCAGATAAATTTTTTACAGCAATTTGAGTGGTGCTGCTTATCACTTGCTGGTTCTTTAATAATTGACCTTTTAAATTGTACAATTGATACGTTAATTTCTCTTCAATATACTTACCAATGTCTAATGTAAGAACCGTATTGGTTGGGTTAGGGTAAGCACCTATATTCAGGCTAATCTCGTTTATTTTAATACCCACGTTTGTAGAAATTTCATAGGGTTGCTGCACTCCTTGTGCGACGGACCCCGTCGTCCCTGAATTAGTGGTATAAACTACTTGTCCAATGGAATAGCTCGATGAACCTCCGCTGCCACTGGCATCACCACCTGTAGATAGAACTGTTTCTTGAGCATGTAACTCAAAGAAATAGCTTATAGTTGTCAAAATTGTGATTAGGCTTAATTTTCTCATACAAAGGATTTAAGAATATACCAATTTAAGGATATTCCATGGATGTCTGTTTAGCTTATTTATTTCATTTGGCATTCAATTGTATTTTACCTTTTGTTGTCATAAAATGCCAACTTAGGGAAGTTGTAATAATCTTAAGAAGAATGGATTGTTGGAATAAAGATAAACAAGGTTGCTGAATTAAGCTTTATGTGTCATTGATAGCCTTAGTTGAGTAATTACTACTAAAATAGAACTCAAAGACTTCAATGTGCAACCTCAAGGAACGATACTCCGATTCGAAATGTAATGTTACTTCGTGATTGCAAATGTGCGACACTAATTTTTTAGTTTAAACGGTGTTAACTGACTCATAAACAAATGGGGTATTAGATTGAGCTTGTTTTTTAATGCCCACCAATGCTCTTTTCATAATCCCTTTGATCTGAATTTTAACCAGTAGCAACGTCAATGGATTACATAGCCAGTTCCGAGAAAAGTAAGTATACGTATAGGTAACTTCAATTCTATTACTATTCACTTTTTTTATTTCCCATTCTCCGATTGCTTTATGAACAAAAAAAAGTGTTTTGAATTCAAAATCATAAATGGTCCATTTCCAATATTTATTTTCTACTCTTTCTAGGATTAAGTCCTTAAACATTCTACCTTTTTTCACGAATAAATTCCCATTATTAATGGGATACCTTATTCCATTCACTTGTCCCCAAGTTTTATCATCTTCAAATCCTGTTACTGGTGGTTGAAACAGATATCCTTTCATGAATTCTGTGGCATCGCCTAGAATTGGAGCTTTGAATGCTCTCTCCATTGAACAATCAAAAACATCTGTTATTTGGCAGCTGAACTTCATTTTTTTTCGTTCAAGACTTATAACATATCTACTAACCCGGCCCTTAATGTAGCATCCTTAAATTTGTGTACTAAAATATCATGCGTTAAATAGGCAGCGTTTTCGCTAAATTTTTTAAAGTCTCTTTTTTATAAAGGACTTACTCAAGTTCTTGAAATAATTTGGGATTACTTTTTTTAATATACTTCTCATGAATCAATTCACTTTGAATTTCACTAATGCTTTTCCAGAAAGTACCATTTTATTTGATTCGGACTCAGTGATAGAAGTACGTAGCTGTATTTTGTCTTCATTAATATCAAGAATCTCAACTTCAGCCTTATACGTAACGTCAATAAATACAGGTCTAAGAAATTTTAGTTCTTGAGAGATGTATATTGAGCCAGGCCCTGGAAGTTTCGTACCTATAAGCTTTGAAATAATACTTGAGCTGAGCATTCCATGCACGATTGGTTTTCCGAAAATTGTTGTAGATGCGTACGCTGCATCATAATGAATCGGATTTGAGTCTCCAGTAACAGCTATAAAAGTATCTACATCCTTTTGACTAAATGAAAAATTTTCATAACACTTAGTACCTTCTGTTAATTTCATGAATTTCTTTTTTATATGTGGCAACGATTGAACAAAACTATATTTTAAAAGGTGTTTAGAATTTGCAAGGTATAGTTTGTACTCTCTAATTCTATCAATCAGATTGATTTTTTTGCATCGCATCCAATTATTTTATTTTTTTCATAATAACTTATAAGCACATTTGGATATTGTACAGCCTTGTTTCAAGGTAATTACGTTAACCATTTATTTCAAGCACTATAATCTTGAATATTCAGATTCAACAATTAAAAACTTTCAAGTTCTACTCCTTTATTTTCTGAATTAAATTATCAAAGAATCTTTTTATTCCGGGGGTACCTGTATTATATGCTCTTTGAGGTTTTCATATTGTTGAAAATAAGATCTGGCTTTATTGTATCGAGATAAATCTTCTGTGTTGAGAAAAAGGTGAATTGGATGGAAATCAAAAACTTTTAATCCGGGAAAATTCAAATAATAATTTATATCTGGATTGTCCTTGTACGACAGGTGAATATCGTCTTCCCAGAAATGCGGAATTCTCGTTAAACCTACTTACCAACTTTTTATTGGCTTCAATTCAATGTTCGCATTACGGGGGATGAATGTATTAAGATCAAATTCAATGTTCCGTGATTCAAAACAATTTAATATTTGACTTCCTTGAATCAAAGAATGTGATCTCGCCGAAGTTGCTCCTGGAACCATTTTAAGGTAGAAATCAATAACTTCTATGAAAGTTCTACCGTACCTGAAATCACCATTTAAAAGAAAATTAAAGTTAGGATAGATTCCTAATTCAATGTTTTTATTCTCCTTCATTCTATTGAGGACAGGACTTTCATGCGCCACGAAAAATGTGGCAGAGAGGTTATCTTTTTCAACAATATCTAAGCAAAATTCGACACTTCATCAGATGCCCAATCGATATCAAATGTTAGAAAAATATTTTCATCAAAGATTACACTGGATTACACTGGAATTATGCAAGTTTTGAACCTTTAATGTCTGCTTCATAATCGTAATTTATTACACTTAATGATAACTTTAAGCATGCTTATACAGCATTAGGGTTTAAAATTTTGCTTTCAATAAAAATATTAACCTGAACATAGTGATACATAAAATAATGTATAATTTCCTGTTGCCCATTGGTGTAAAACACCAGAATAGATTAGAGCCAAAGAAAA
>CAJQPO010000077.1 GCA_905480225.1 uncultured Flavobacteriales bacterium
TTTAAAAGAAAATTTTTTCAGTTATGGTCGTAAACGTAACTGGAATTCTACACCAAGTACAATTCGATCTCAAATACAAATTGAACATTGGGACTGGAAGAGGAATGTAGACATCTATTGGGAAAATCAAGTAATTCTGCGAGCGGAGATAGCTGAGGAGCAAATTGTGATTTCTACGGGTCATAAGCGTGTTGTTGCGTTAAGTGAAAACAGTCATTTCGACACGATTTTGTCGTCACGAATTATATCCCTTGAATACATCAAAAATTCTCTTTGGGTTGGAATGGCATCCGGTGGCGTTGTAGAATTATTTTTAGATTCTAATTCTTTTACCATGGGTAGACATTGGCTTGAACATTATTCCATTTCAAGCATAAAGCAAGACAGAACCGGTGGAATATGGCTTACGACATTAGAGAATGGTATTTATTATTGCCCGGACCCATCAATGAATACCTTAACGCAAGGCTTATCTGGCAATCCGCTTTCTCTTTTGGATGTGGTCATTTCGAAGACGGATCAAACCGTTTATATGATAGAGCGGAATAGGAATATTATTTCTGTTAGCAATGAGGGACAGATCAATCAATTAAATCTAGTTGATTTTAGTCCTGGCTTTTTGAAATTGATAGATGACTCCGTGCAATCAAAGAAAGAAGTTTTTGCAATTTCTAACGGTCGTCAAGAGATTCACAGAGTTATGTTAGATGGCATTTTTGTTAGTGGTAGTGCGTATAACTCGGCAGCTAATACATTACTTGTCGGTGGTACTGATGGTTGTTACCTTATTGATGCGTACAGCGACAGTACTAGGAAATATTCAATAGGAAGAGTTTTTAGTGCTGTTTTTGAAACAGAGAACACAGCATTACTTGCAGGGTTTAATGGGGTTAACCGCTTAGACATTCTCTCAGGACAACTGGAACCTGTTGAAGTCATTAAGTCAAGGGTTGAGGATTTATTACTCATCGAAAATGAAGTATTTATAGCAACTAGAAATAGTGGTGTATTTGTGAAAAATAGAGATTCAATTGAGGTAATTAATGAATCTGTTGGCTTGCCAAGTAATACCATTTATTGTCTAGCGAGCAATTACAAAGATGAGATTTGGTTAGGTACCAGGAAAGGTGTTGTTCTTTTAAAGAGAGCTGGGGATGGCTGGCAAATTTCTTCATTTAATCGACAGCATGGTTTATTGGATAATAGAGTAATTGCGATTGATGTGAGCGATTCATTAGTAGCCGTAGGTACAAAGAAAGGCCTTAATATCTTTACAAAAGAGAAACTCAATAGAGAGTATGAACTCAATTTGTACATGGATTCGATTCTTTTAGATACCGTTTCTATTGAGGTGAATACGAGTGTGATTGAGTTAACAGCATCAGGCAATTCAATCGAATTTTTTATGTCGGGAATATGTTTGCAGTGCGGTAATGATGCAAGCTATAAAATGTTAATCAATGGGGAGGAAAATTATAATAATACAGGACATTTTTCGCTCAG
The DNA here is from genome assembly GCA_905480225.1 of uncultured Flavobacteriales bacterium. Taxonomy (GTDB): domain Bacteria; phylum Bacteroidota; class Bacteroidia; order Flavobacteriales_D; family Parvicellaceae; genus UBA10066. Next base: position 1,504 of record CAJQPO010000077.1, read on the forward strand.
TTCAATAGCTCCAGGTAGCTATACTATTCGGTTTTTTATTTTAAATGCGAAGTCTCAATTTAAGGAATTGGGTCAGGTCTATCATTTAGAGGTGCTAAAGCCATTTTGGGAACGGTTCTGGTTCATCGCATTTTGTGGTTTCATCTTCGTTTTAGTAGTTATAATTACGATGCGTAGAATCCTTAAAAAGCGATTGGAAAGAGCAAAAATGCTTTCTGATATTAATGCTTATCAGCAACGGGCATTGACATTGCAAATGAAGCCGCATTTTATTTTTAACTCCATGAATTCAATTCAGAATTTAATTTTAAAGGAGGATAAACGGGAGGCGCATAAATACATCGCAAGTTTAGCTCAACTCATGCGAAGAAATTTAGAGCATGCGGATGTAGATATGATTGACTTATCTGATGAGTTAGAAATCTTACAAATTTATTTCGATCTGGAACAAAGGCGATTGGACAAGGTAATTGACTTACAAATGGAAATTAATTTAACTTCCAGCCGTGAAAATATTGGTGTTCCACCGTTTATATTTCAGCCTTTATTAGAGAATTGCATTTGGCACGGGTTAAATGACGACTCTATTGAAAATCCTAAAATAGTTATTCGCATTAATCAGTGTGATAATAGGCTAGAAGTAGAAGTAGAAGATAATGGCATTGGATTAAATCAAGCAAAGAATAAGAAAAGCTTAGGAACGGCTAAGAGTGGATTAATCATTCAATTAAGACTAGAGTTACTAGAGAGTCAGTACAATTTCATTTCAAATTATTCGGTTAAAGATTTGGATCAAATAGATGGGCATGGTACTCTTGTCAAATTCAATTTACCTTTACAAAATGCAAATTTGGGATGAAAGAAATTAATGCAATAATTGTGGATGATGAGTTGAATTCAATCCATAACTTGGCAACAGCCATTCAGGAGTATGCAAAATCAATTACGGTTATTGGTACGAGCCAGACCATCGTAGAAGGCGTTAAGCTTTGGCGGGAACATAAACCGGATGTAATATTTTTGGACATTGAAATGCATGGAGGTACTGGATTCGATGTATATGAACTCGCGGAAGGATTGGGTGGAAAAGTTGTTTTTTACACAGCTCATAAAAAATATGCAATAAAGGCACTTAAAATGGGCGCGTTGGATTACTTGTTAAAACCATTGGACATTGATGATTTATTGTCTCTCGAAATGCGACTTTCAGAGGAAGAGCTAGAACCGAATGTATTCGTAAAAGGCAATGGAGATAAGGTTGCATTTCCTATTGCCAATGGATATCGGTATTTACATTCGGATGAAATAATTGCCGTAAAAGCAGATAGAAGCTATTCAGAAGTGCATTTAGATAATGATGTTTTGGTCATTTCTAAGAATATTGGAATAGTAGAACAAATGTTAAAGGGGTTTGAATTTTATCGGTGTCATAAGACATACATCATTAACTTATCTAAAGTTATCGAGTTTTCGCGAAAGGATGGGGGGTTTGTACTTCTTACCAATAATATGGAGGTGCCTGTTTCAAAAGAAAAGAAGAAAGGGCTTCTTCGTAAGCTAAATATTAAGTGAGTATCTGTCTGTCAGAAAAATCAAAAAATTACAAGGTCAATCTTTTTTTTATCTTTATTTCCCTTATTTAAAAGCATATGATTTCTAAGATAAACAGCCTAGTTGAGTACCAAGATGAGTACAAGAAGAGTATTGAAAATCCGGAAAAATTTTGGTCAGATATAGCAAATACATTTAGCTGGAAAAAGAAATGGGATCAAGTTGTAGATTGGAATTTTGTTGACCTCGAGGTCAATTGGTTTCGTGGCGGTCAATTGAATATTACAGAAAATTGCTTAGATAGACATCTTGAAATTAATCCGGATAAGATTGCTATTATTTGGGAGCCAAACGATCCTGCTGAATCTGCATTGACCTATTCCTACAAGGAGTTACATGCAGAAGTCTGTCGCTTTGCTAACGTATTAAAAGCAAAAGGATGTGGTAAAGGAGATACGGTTTGTTTATACATGCCTATGGTACCTGAGCTGGCTATTGCTGTACTTGGTTGTGCCAGAATTGGCGCGATTCACTCTGTTGTATTTGCGGGCTTTTCAGCAAAAGCACTTGCAGATCGAATTAACGACGCGGCTTGTACGCTACTTGTCACTGCAGACGGTAGCTTTAGAGGAAGTAAGGTGATTGGGTTGAAGGAAATTGCTGATGAAGCTTTAATGACTTGCCCGTCAATTCAAACTTCTGTTATTTATCAAAGAACTGGACAACCCGTTAACATGCTAGAAGGCCGAGATGTATGGTGGCACGATGAAATGGAAATGGCCAATGATTATTGTACTGCGGCAACCATGGAATCAGAAGATCCCCTTTTCATATTATATACATCTGGTTCAACAGGTCAGCCGAAAGGAGTCGTACATTCAACAGCGGGCTACATGACCTACGCAGAATATTCTTTTCGCAATGTCTTTCAGTATGAAGAAACAGATATTTATTGGTGTACCGCAGATATAGGATGGATAACGGGACACTCTTATATAGTTTACGGTCCACTTTTAGCAGGTGCAACAACGGTGATGTTTGAAGGTGTGCCTACATGGCCAGATGCCGGTAGATTCTGGGAAATATGTGCGAAACATAAGGTCAACATATTTTATACAGCACCCACGGCTATAAGAGCGTTACAAGTTCATGATGATTCATTTGTTACGCGACACGACTTGTCTAACTTAAAAGTACTAGGAACCGTAGGAGAACCCATTAATGAAGAGGCTTGGAAGTGGTACCATCAATTAGTCGGCAAAAGCAAATGCCCTATTGTAGATACCTGGTGGCAAACCGAAACAGGTGGTATTATGATTTCCCCACTTGCTGGAATTACTCCACTTAAGCCTAGCTATGCTACCTTGCCTTTACCGGGAATTCAGCCGTGTCTGATGGATGTAGACGGGAATGAGATTGAAGGAAATGAAGTTAGCGGAAATTTATGCATCAAATATCCTTGGCCCAGTATGATTCGAACTACATGGGGTGATCATGAACGTTGTAAAAGTGTCTATTTTTCAAGTTATAAAGGGTATTATTTTACAGGAGATGGATGTAAGCGAGACAAAAATGGAATGTATCGAATTACGGGTAGAGTAGATGACGTTATCAACGTGTCGGGTCACCGGATTGGCACTGCGGAAGTAGAAGACGCATTGGACGAACATCAGAATGTTGTTGAAGCTGCAGTTGTTGGATATCCCCATGAGATTAAAGGACAGGGCATATATGCCTATATTATTTGTTCTCCGCCACCAGCAGATGAAGATGCATTTAAGAAAGAACTTATAAATGTAATTGTTAAACAGATTGGCCCTATTGCCAAACCGGATAAGATTCAAGTTGTACCAGGATTACCAAAAACCAGGTCTGGTAAAATAATGAGAAGAATTCTGAGAAAAATTGCCGAAGGAGAGACTTCGAGCTTGGGAGACACTTCAACATTATTAGATCCTTTGGTTGTTGAAGAAATAAAAGAAGGCGCATTGTAAATAAAGGCTAGTTTTAGTTTATTAATTCATCGATAACTGTATTTTTGCACCAAATAAAAACCAATTAGAATGTCAATAGCAGATTTATTTGAAAATGGAGAGCAAAAGCAAAATAAAGGGCACTTCAGAAATTTAGTGATGATTGCAAAGTCAGATGGAACGGTTGATTCTGAAGAATTACAATTATTAAAGAATATTGCACGAAAAATTGGACTCTCTAATGAGGATTTTGATTTGATTCTTGAAAACCCCGAAAATTATTCGATTAATCCACCGGAGAATAAAGAGGAGCGACATGAAAGGTTTTATCATCTGGTTAAAATGGTTGTAGCCGATGAAAAAGTTGCTTTTTCTGAAGTAAATAAAATAAGAAAATTTGCAGTTGCTTTGGGTTATCCTGTCGATAAAGCGGAAGATGTAGCGATTAAAGCAACAAGATCTGTAATTGACGGCGCGGAGTTGGATTCCATGTCTACCATCATTGATGAGATTGTATTTGCCTGATACAGGTTGCTTCTGTAGGCGCAGATTGAAGTAGAGATTGCCAGTATCATTCCTCCTTTACGAATTTCCCTGATAATTTTCTTTCTGGTTCTTCGCTGTATAATTCATAAAGATACAAGCCTGCAGCTAGGTTTCTTAAATCTATATTCAAGTGATCATGCATACCTGTAACTTCTTTTACAATTTTACCCTCTGCTGATAGTATTCGTAATCGATAATTAAATTGGTCCTGATAGCTGTGGTAAAACCAAATAAAGTCTTTGGCTGGATTAGGATAGACGCCATAGTTAATCTCATCATGACCTTCGGGCTTAAAATATTTGAAAACATAAAGTCCTGTATTCCGATCTGAAATCAATAGTTTTCCTGATGGAAGATTTGCATAGATGCCCCATGCGCCTTGAAAAGCTAGATCATTACTCCCTAGATATGTATCGTGCCAACCGAATCTGGTTGGATTTGCTGGATTACTGATGTCGTACATTTGCAATCCGTCATTATAATAAGAAACGTATGCTATATTATTGAATAACATCACATTGTGAGGAATCGTTTCAGGATATGAATCTGAACCAAAAACAGAGAGAACGTTAATGTCACTTAGATCGGAAACATCAACTACTTTTAATTTTTTTCCTGTGGTTTCATCTGCCATAACATAGGTTTTGCCGTCTTCGCTCAACCATCCCGAATGATTAAATCCTTGTTCCGGATACGATGTAAGTGAACCTAAATTAACAGGAGCACTTGGATTACTGAAATCGTAAATCCATAAACCATCTAAACCGCTGGCCAAATAAGCCGAATCATTTCTGACATAGACATCATGTATATAATCAAACATGTTGTGGTCCCAAACCAGTACCGGAGATATGGGATTGATTATAGAATACACCTCCATTCCAGTTCCTGGGGGATTGCAAATGTACATTAGGCTAGATGAAGAGTCAATGAAAACATTGTGTGCAGTATTGATTAATGCGTCACTATCATACACAACATGAACAGAGTCTGGCAGGTATTGAAGGTCAATGATTTGAAGAGTACTTGGTGCTTGATCGCATACCGCATATAGATAACCGTCGTTATCGTGGTAATCCCTATGAACTACATGACCTTGATATGCGCCGGGCACAAAATCAATTTCAACGAACCCATCCGTATCGGATAAAAGAAAAATATGCGTTCCATTTACAGAGCCAATAACGGCATATTCTTCATTATCTTGAACAAACCCCCAAACTTCATTGTACTTAATGCCTGCATTATTGGTGTCTACCCACTCGCCATCCCAGTGATGTAAAAGGCTTACATTCATGCTAGATTGACTGAAAATCAACGTATTAAGAAGTGTGAGGGCTATGCTTAATGGAATCTTCAAAATGTATAAACGTTAATGATTAAAAACAATTGTTCTCTAAGGTATAAATTGTTCATACAGCAATTTCTATTTTATTTATTCGTTTGTTGAAATCCAAACGTTAATAAATTCAATTATTTTAGCTAGAAATCTAATTTGTTGAGCGATTCATTAATCATCATACCGACCTACAACGAGAAAGAAAACATCGAGCTCATGCTGCGAACGGTTTTTTCTTTACCAGATGCTTTCCACGTTTTGGTTGTTGACGATGGCTCTCCAGATGGAACCGCTGAAATCGTCAAACGGTTACAACAAGAATATGCACAACTCCATATCGAAGAGCGAGAAGGGAAACAGGGCTTAGGAACTGCTTATATACATGGATTTAGATGGGCCTTGAAAAGATCTTACGAATATGTTTTTGAGATGGATGCGGACTTCTCTCACAACCCTAATGACCTTATTCGCCTTAAAAAGGCCTGTTCAGAGCAAGGAGGAGACATGAGTATTGGTTCTCGTTATTGTCCTGGTGGTAAAGTAGAAAACTGGCCAATCGGTCGGTGGATGATGTCTTATGGCGCTTCATTTTATGTAAGAACCGTATTGTGGATGAATATTAAGGATACTACTGCAGGTTTTAAATGTTATACCCGGAAAGTTTTAGAAAGTATTGATATGGATGACATTCGCTTTGTCGGTTATGCGTTCCAAATCGAAATGAAATATACGGCTTATCGGTTAGGATTTAAGGTGCTGGAAGTTCCAATAACTTTTAAAGATAGGGAGTTGGGCAATTCAAAAATGAGCATGAGCATATTCAAGGAGGCATTTCTAGGTGTTTTTAAGATGCGGAAAAAGAAAGTAACAAATAAAACAATGTAAAATCGTGGATAAAAAATTAATAAAGAATGCCACAATTATTAATGAAAATGACATTTTCATTGGAGACATTTTAATTGACGGTAATTTCATTGTTGAAGTTTGTAAAGGTAGCATTGAAAGTAAGCAGGATTGGGAAGTATTTGATGCTACTGGATTACATTGTATTCCAGGATTAATAGATGATCAGGTTCATTTTAGAGAGCCTGGGTTAACACATAAAGCCGATATTTTATCAGAAAGTAAGGCAGCATTGGCTGGTGGAATTACTTCTTTTATGGAAATGCCTAATACAGTTCCGAATACATTGACGCAAGAGTTGTTAGAAGATAAGTACAAAATAGCAGAGACGAATTCGTATGTGAATTACTCTTTTTTTATGGGTGCATCTAACGATAATCTGGATGAGGTACTGAAAACAGATCCTAAGAATGTGTGTGGAGTTAAGGTGTTTATGGGCTCATCTACGGGAAATATGCTCGTGGATAATACAACTGTATTAGAGAAGTTATTCTCAGAATGCAAAATGCTCATTGCAACTCATTGTGAAGACGAGGAGACTATCCAAGCAAACTTGTCTGCATACAGAGATAAATATGGAGAAGATGTTCCGATCTCTTGCCATCCTGAAATAAGAAGTGCGGAAGCTTGCTTTAAATCTTCATCAATGGCTGTTGAATTGGCAAAAAAACACAATACGAGGCTGCATGTTTTACACATCTCTTCACAAAGAGAATTAGAGTTATTTGAGCAAGGCCCTGTAGGAAATAAGAAAATTACTTCAGAGGCCTGTGTTCACCATTTGTGGTTTACTGACGCTGATTACGCTGAAAAAGGCACTGCTATCAAGTGGAATCCTGCGGTTAAAAAAAAATCAGATAGGGATGCCATAATTGAAGCGGTTAAACGAGATGTTATTGATGTAATAGCAACGGATCATGCACCCCATACAAAAGAGGAAAAGGCCAATACTTATTTCAATGCTCCTTCTGGTGGTCCGCTGGTTCAGCATGCGTTGGTTGCGATGTTGGAACATTACCACAATGGCAAAATGCCTTTGGAAAAAATTGTCGAGAAAATGTGTCATGCAGTAGCAGATTGTTTTCAAATAGAACAACGTGGCTACATTCGAAAGGGCTATTATGCGGATTTGGTTTTAGTGGATTTAAATGCAAGCTGGCAAGTGAATACGGATAATATTTTATACAAGTGTGGTTGGAGTCCATTTCATGAGTATTCCTTTCGAAGTCAGGTAAAGCAGGTATTTGTAAATGGGCACCAAGCATTCAGCAATGGTCAATTTTTAAAAACATCAGCTGGTCAACGATTAACGTTTGATAGATGATTCAGCGTATTGGAATAATCTTTCTGGTATTAATGTATTCATGTGGGCAAGAATTAAAAGCGCCTCCATTACCTCAGGATTTAATAACCCCAGAAAAAATGACTGAGATTATTATTGATATTAATCTCGTTGAGGCACAACTTACGGAAGTACAGCTCCTTCAGAGTATCATTAAAGACAGTGTTCGGTCTTATTACAGTGTACTTTTTGGGAAGCATCAGATTTCAAAAATTCAATTGGAAGAGAACTTTGACTACTACGTTACACAGGCGAATCTTATCGATAGCATTTACGCAAATGCACTGGCGAAATTAACATCTATGGAGCAGGAAATGGATACCGTAAAGATACTCGACGATGTCATTACACACATGCCCATTGAACAAGTGCAAGACTTATTGAGTGATACCAGTATAAAAGCCTTGCTTTTTAATCGTTCGTTATCTTTTCCAATTAAGCATGATTCCGTTCTTCGGTATTTTAAAACAAATCGTTTTTTATTGGATAGTTTGGCTGTGAGTTACAGACAGTTTGGTGTTTCCCTAAATTTTTATGCCGGTAATGAAAAGAAGCTGGAAAAGGTGTTGAATAAAATCATGCGTAATGAAAAGCTTGAATAGTGTATATAGGATTTGAAAAAATAAAGGGTTCCGATATAAAAATTTTAGATTTTTGGAAATGGGCTTGCTCCGACATTGTTATACCATCTAATAGGAATGATTTTGCTTTATTTTTAGTCGCCAATGCATTAGAGCTTACGAAAATGCCAAGAATCTATTGGGATAATTCAGATCTGCGGTATCGTAAAAAAAAGATCAGTGTTAAAACTTCGGCTTTTATCGAGCATTGGAAGCAAAAACGGCTCAAACGCTTGTCTTTTGATATTTCCCCTAAAAAAGGCGCAGATGCTGCGACTCAAAGTAGCTTAACTTATAGAAATAGGCATCCTGAAATCTACATTTTTGTGGTTCTCAATCAAAAGGAATTGAAGAAGATAGATGTCCTCGATTTAGATCAGTGGCAATTTTATATTGTTAAAACAGAGGCGCTCGATCGAGCGCATTTTGATACGAGAAAGTTAGGGGTTAGAGCTCTTAATAATCTGGCAAGTCCTGTGCACCATTCCCGAATAAAACCTATTCTGGATGACCTCATTGATTATGATTTAGGCGAAAGATTGGTTTTATAGCCACTTGGTCTTTCCCGTCAGGGGCTTGCTCCTGACAAGTTGTGTACTATGTCAGCAAAAATAGTTAAGTGTCATGTCAGTAATGGAGTCTTGTGGACAATATG
>CAJQPO010000078.1 GCA_905480225.1 uncultured Flavobacteriales bacterium
AGCACTGTATCGTTCGATACACCTAGCAAAGGCAGATTGACAAAAACAGTTTGATTAACAGTATCTGTGCATACACCACTATGTATTAACAGGGTATAATTTGTTGTACTATTTGGACGGGCAAAAGGATTAGCGATGGTACTATCAGTTAGAGAAGCCGTCCCGAAAATCCATTCGTAAACAATTGAGGTGTCAGGATTAGGTGATAAACCAATTTGCTCTGTCTGCCCAGGACAAATTTCGATATCCGAAAGAGAGTAGGTAGTGTCTCCTAGGATCGTTATTAGTTTTGAAATGGTATCTCCAAAGTTACAAGTGGCAGTGTCAGAAACGATCAATGTCACGGTGTAAGTGCCAGAGTTTGTGTAGGTATGTGTTGGGTTTAGTATTGCAGAACTCGTCGAGCTATCGCCAAAATCCCAATAATAAGAAGTGAAATTTTGTGAAACACTGGTGTTGTTGAAGGTGTATGTAAATGGCGCACATCCAATCGGTGGTGTATCAAAATCAGCGACTACAATGGGTAAATTAAAGTCCATTTTAAATACAGCATTGTTGCAGTTAGAATTATTAATGGGTCCGACAGCAGTTCCGGGTGGTTCAATCGGAAAATCCGAATTCCCCGGCAATGGATAGTTACAGCCTGCACAAACGGATTGATAAACTTTACCTTTTCGATCAAACCGACTTGTTCCTCCGTCAACGTGTTCTTGAGAAAGCCCGCCTCCCATAAAACTCCCATAAACCAATGACGAGGCATCATCTTCTAAAACCATAACGTAGAAATCACTTCCGTCCGTTGTTGGTTGATAGGCATCTAAAGTAACATCCATGCCGGTGGTTAGTCCTGCAGCGTTGCAGGTAGCAAATTGATTGGTTCCACCTCCCCAACCTGACAGGTAAATTTTGTTGCATAAGTCAACAAGAAAAGCAGTCGGTGAAATATTGGGTCCTCCGATTCCAGTTCCGAATACTGTTGAATAAATCAAGGAATCTAAAGAAGGGGTCATTTTACTAAGCATTTGACCACTATTGGCAGTGGAGTACCCTGCATTATGGATAAATGTTGAATCCGGTGCTTCCGTTTGGCCAAAAATGTACACATTGTTATACCGATCTAATTCCACAAAATAAATTTGGTCATATTCGGATGAACCATAATAAGTAGCACCGAGAACAGTAGCACCATCAGAAGCAATGTGTGTTATGAATCCATCGGCTCTGCCACCTTGAAAGGCAGTGTCGAGGACATTTGAGGTGGTAAAAAGGGTATCAGAAGAAGTTCCCCCCGCGATGTACAAGTCATTATTACTGTCAATAGACAACGAGTAGGCGGCGTCGTGTTTATTTCCACCATAATAGGAGCTCCAAATCAGGCTGGTTAAGTTGTTGTCCATTTTAAATACACAACCATCTAAATCTCCCCCTCCATAATTTTCTTGAAATGCGCCTGTTGTTGTAGGGAAGTCTGTAGATCGGGTGCTGGAAACAACATAAATATTGTCATTTTCATCAATGTCTATTTCTCCTCTTACTTCATCTGCATAATTGTACCTTAACACATTCGATCCACAAACTGGATTGGTCCAGTTTAATCCGTCGTTCTCTGTTCCTCCAACTAATGTTGATGCCAGCAGATTAGCCCCATCACTTGATAAACGAGAAATAAAAATGTCGGAGCCATTGTTGTATTGAACGCCTAGTCCTTGTAGATAGTCTGTTCCAACTGCAGGATTGAAACTGATTCCGCCATTGTAGGATGTATCGTAAGCTGATGTGGTAACCGGGTAATCGAATGAGCTCGTGCTACCCATAATGAAAATTTCATCACTGGCATTTACAATTAAACTGTGGGGAAGCTCATCGTCGCTGCCGCCCATGTAGGTAGACCAAACCATGAACGTTCCACTTGTGTCGTATTTAGATATGGCATAGTCTACAATTCCTGAATTGAAATTTTCTTGATAAGCACCAACGTTGGTTGGATACCCAATTCCAAATGCTGAACTACCAGAATACAAGAAACCTTTAGAGTCAAATGTTGCTGTGTATCCAAAATTATTGGCAAATGATCCAGAATAAGTAGAAAACATTAAAGTGGGATCAATAATCAGCTCATGGTTCGCATCATAGCCTTCTGGAAAGATAAAATGAAGTGTTTTATTGTGCAGGGAATACCTGCATGGCACGTCAACTTTTACGCCGTTAATAACTTGATACGCATAAGGTGCATCCTCTATTATCGTATTAACACTGGTCTTGATATAAAGTCTTTGGTTTTTAATAAACAGTTCGTCTGCTCCATCATATGCGAGGGCAATTTCAGACGGGTTTCCACCAGGCTTGACAATAAAATCGTATTTCAAATTAAACACCTTGGAATAAAATTGAAGATCAATGTTGTCGTATAAATTCTCGTATCTGGTTCGGTGAAAGCCATATGCTTTAGATGCCCAGCGATTTTTATCTCTGCCTAAATTGTAATTGTAGTATTCTGGTGTTTGTAATTCAGTGAAGATGGAATAATCTGCATTCATGTTTAGAAATTTAACCGTATATGCATGGCATTGTAGTCCATTTAGATCGTGGTGCTGTTCTTTATCGAAATGTCCTTTAATGTAGTTGTTGAATTCTTTGGCATCGTATAAATTGAAAAGAAGGCCGTCGTTTTCAAGATAAAGAAAACCACATCGTATGTCAGCTCGAAAGTTAACGCTGGGTTCCCATTGGCCTTTATTCTCGATAAATTTATAGCCAGCAAGTTGTTGACCACACGAAAAATAAGGTATTCCGATTATTAGTAAACTGATTAAAAAAACAACTCTATGCATTAAGGGTGCAAGTTATAAATAATTGACCTGAAGTAGGAATGAAAATGGGCAATGTTCTTTTAAAATCCATGACTGAAATTTAACACGTTGCATCTGAATGTCCTTCCTAGTAGGTCTTCTGAAATTAAAGACGTCCAGATTCTTTAAAAAGTTGTTAATCATATTGCGGTAATTTATCATTTATTTTAGGACAAAGATGATTTTGTAAATTGCAATGTGTTGCAATACTATCGCATATTGGGTTTGCCGAAGAACGCCTCTGAACAGGAAATCAAAAAAGCATACAGGAAAATGGCTCTTCAATACCACCCGGATAAAAACAATAGCCTATCTGCTAAGCGAAAATTTCAAGAAATTACAGATGCATACAACTTTCTGTGTGGCAATCATTCAGAAATAAAAGAACCTCGTTTATCTCCACAACAAATGGCCGATTTGCTTGAGAAAAAATATCAGGATGAAAAGAGAAAGCGATTGAAAGTGAAAATGAAAACGCTTCGAATGCATCAATTAGAAATGATGCAAAACTCTAGACTATATAAATTAGCCCTCAGAATTCAAAGGCTTGTCGCTTACGCTACTATCGGTATTGCAATTGCATTGGTTGTTATACCCATTATAACCTTTTGTATTGAATTTGGAGATGTAAGATATTCATGGGATAGAGGCCTTTATTTAGGAATGATTATGGCCTTGGGTGGCGTGTTCATGTACGGAGGAGTTTATTTAGTCAAAAATAAAAAGCAATAACCTTTGTACCTTTCTAGCAACTATGTATTGTACTAAGAGAATTAAATATACTCAACGTGGATAGAAGCAAATCTGGTAGACGTTTGCCTAATGAGCAGAAGCTTATTGAATTGGCCAAGACGAATCCTGCCAGATTTGCTCCTTTATACAATCATTACTACAAGCCAATTTTTATATTCGTATTTAAAAAAGTAAGAAACGAGTTTACATGCGACGACATCGTATCTAAGGTTTTTTTAAAGGCGATTTTAAATATTAAAAAATACGAGGACCGTGGCTTTCCGTTTTCTTCATGGCTCTATCGAATCGCATCCAACGAGGTGAATTTATTTTATCGAAAATCAAAGAAAGTTACTGAAGTAGAAATAATGGAAACGGATGTCATAACTTTAATGAAGGAAATTAAAGAAGGGGATGAAGTTGACCGTCAGCAGGTGGTTATTAAATGTTTAGGTGACCTTTCAATTGAAGTGTCGCATTTAATCGAATTGCGATTTTTTGATAGGATGTCTTTTAAAGAAATGGGGGAAGTTCTTGGAATTACCCACGGAAATGCTAAGATTAGATTGTATCGGGCTCTCGACAAATTAAAAAAGCTGGTGGAGGAGCAGGGCATATGAAAAAATACAAGATAAATAGAACCAATATCGAGAATTTGCCACTAGATGAAACGATTAATAAGTATAAGGATTACTCCAAATTGCAGGTTAGGTATAATGACGTAGTGAAAAGAAACAAATTGCCCTTGTATAAAAATCGAAAGATGTTTCTTTTTATTATTTTGATTGTGCTATTAGCATACTTAATTGCATCGGGTGAATTTTCTGAAACAGAGGAGGCGCCAATCAATCCAATAGAGCAATCCGAATAAGAATTTAGTTAAGCGTTTTGAACCATCTTTAGGTTACTACTTAAAAGGTAGAAAAAACGAGTAGTGATTTCTTTATTGTACAAGAAGTAGCTTTTCCACTCTAACTGCATTTGAAGTAGAAAATTTAACTAGATAATGCCCGGGGGCCAGATGAGCAATGCCTATCGTGTTTTGACCCATTTCGACTTGGGCAGAATGTACTAATTTCCCAGTCATTTCCATAATTGCCACCTTGACGTTCTTGTTTTGAACATTGTTAATGAAAAGGTTTCCGTTTGATGGATTGGGATACATTGATAGTTGTAATTCTTTTTCTTCATCTATTCCCACTGTAACGAAAACAGTCTGTGTTATGGTGTCACTGCATCCATTGTCTGAAGTTGTTATTAACTGCACATCGTAAGAACCATTGGTTGGAAAAATAACCGTTACATCAAATGCAGTAGAAGTTCCAGCAGATCCAAAATCCCATTGTGCTTGCGTACTGTCAGTACTCGTATTGATAAATTCTACCGTATCCTGTGAGATGGAATAAGAAAAATTCGCAAAAATCGTGTCAAAAATAAAAAGTGAATCCTTTTCTTCTGGAGTACATAAAATATTCCATCCATTCATAACCATACTTTGGCTAATGAAGTACTGTCCGGGCATATTGTAATCATGGCAGGCACTATCTGCAACTGTTGAAGTGCCATCACCCCAATCTGTCAGAGTTGAAGTATTGGTGTTGGTCGCATACATTCTATGACTGAAAATGGGCGAAACACTGTCTGTTTCAACACATATAGTTGCGGATGAACAAGCGGTATCTACACCAGTAATTGATGCATTCAATACTAAATCATACGATACAATCGGGTCTAACAAATAATCATAATTCCATCCCAAAGGATCAGTTGCCAGTGTGAAAAGTGGGTCAAATCGTTGATCATACCACTTTACATATGCTGCACCACTACCGTCCTCGTAAAATACTGCACTTAATCCTTCTGATGCACCATCATCAAAAATATCACTGTTTCTAGCAAGAGACAACGGAAGCGTCGTTCCTCGCCCATCGATAACAATAAAATAATCTTCTGAGGTCGTTATGGGTGTGGTGAAACTAACGCACATTCGTGTATTTTCGAAAGGATCAGCTGGCAGCAGTGGAGCAGAAGTAGAAACCGTGCTCATTAAGGTGCCTGGTAAACCCACACTATCTGTGCTGTACATTTGAACATCCAAAGAAGCTGGTCCTGCAGCTGATGTTGCTGTTTTTGCGTAAAAGCATGCTCCGTGAACAGTAATCGCTTGTGGCGCTTCATACTTTTGTGCGATTTGCGCGTAATTCACACTAAGGTTCATGGGTTGCCATTCCACATCAGTAGCTTTACTAAGGGTATATTCCAAGGTATCATTCCCACAAGGTGATGTTGATTTATTAACCGCAGAAGGATTTGCTTGTAAGCTTCCATTTGCTTTTAGAGCATAATTTTGGCTGAAAGCAGGAGATAAAATCAAAACGGACAGGGCCAATGTTAGGAATCTAGAAGTACTCATGTAATTTGGTTTTGAGTATATTTTTAAGTAAAAATAAGCAAAATAATGGGCTTTTCATCTAAACGCATTAAACACTCTTTTGAAAGTTAAAAAATGTCTGATGAATACACCGAAAACGTACACTATTATTTAACAACAACGCCCATTGAAGAAAATTTGTCAATTCTTTCTTGAGTCCGCTTCTCCACTTTCATTTTACCTAGCTTGGTGAGGTTCTTTTTTAATTCTGTACGTAATTTTTTGTACATGACAGTAGGATTAGCATGTGCCCCTCCTAAAGGCTCTTTGATAATTCCATCTATCAATTTGTTACCTAGCATATCTTTGGCAGTCAGTTTCAGGGCTTCAGCAGCACGTTCTTTAAAATCCCAGCTTCGCCAAAGAATAGAAGAACATGATTCGGGTGAAATCACACTATACCAAGTATTTTCCAGCATGAAAACTTTATCTCCGATTCCAATTCCTAAGGCACCGCCTGACGCACCTTCTCCAATTATGATGCAAATTATAGGTACTTTTAAAAGCATCATCTCGTATAGGTTTCTGGCTATTGCTTCTCCTTGTCCGCGTTCTTCTGCTTCCAAGCCCGGATAGGCTCCAGGTGTGTCAATTAAGCAAACAATGGGTTTGTTAAATTTTTCTGCCAGCTTCATTAAACGCATGGCTTTACGATACCCTTCAGGGTTGGCCATACCAAAATTGCGCATTTGTCGCTGCTTGGTTTTTCTTCCTTTTTGTTGACCAATAAACATCACTGTTTTACCGTCGATAGAACCAAAACCACCTATCATGGCCTTGTCATCTCCAACGTTTCTATCTCCGTGCAATTCTCTAAAATCGCCATTTGTAAGTGCTTGTATGTAATCCAATGTGTAGGGACGCTCAGGGTGTCTTGATAATTGTACCTTCTGCCAAGGTGTAAGGTTCTCATGTATTTCCTTGCATTTAGTTTCAAGCTTTTCGTCCAGCTCTTTTAATATGGTATCTGCGTCTATTCCACCATTTTCAGAAAGGTCTTTAGCAGACTGAATTTGGTCAAGCACTTCTTTTATGGGCTCTTCGAAGTCTAAAAATATCGTTTGTGTCGTATGCATTGTGCTCTAATAATAAAGAAGGCGCAATTTACATAAATTGTTTCCTAAACAGACTAATTCGGATGAATTATCACCTTCTGGCTTGTAAATAAAATACAAGAGTGATGCAACTAAAAAGAATATTAGATATCCAAACTGCTATAAATGGATTGAGTCCAGCGTTGGTAGCAGCTACCGATGTAACTTTAGATATAAAGAAGGATATTGCGCCGATGGCCAGACCAAAGATGAGGTTCAAACCGGTACCATTCCTCTTTTTCTTGTAGGAAATACATACTGCTAGAATGATGAGGATGAAAATAGAGAACGGAGTAGCGGTTCTTGCATAAATTTCGACATCTGCGAGTTCGGTACTGCCCGCGCCCTTCTCTTTTTCTTGGTCACGATGAATAATCAATTGGGGTGTTTCCATTCCACCAAAAGACTCACTTCTTCTACCTAAGTCAGGTCCTGAAAAAGAAAATACGGTATCCAGAATAGCTCCTGTTTTAATTAATTCTCCTTCGGTACCAATTTCTCTGATAAAATAATCTCGAATTATCCAGTGGCCACTTATACTATCGCCTTCAGCAACTCTGGATTGTAAATCGTAATATTTCACTTGCTTTTCACCTTCTAGGCGAAATTTTTTCAGAGAAAACCGAGTGGCTTGATTATTTTTAAAATTGAATACCGAAAAGTACACAATTGAACCACCTTCGACTTCTAGGTAACGTTGGGTGATGGCACTATCAAAATTAGTGTGTGCGTTTTCAAATTGTAATTTTTTATAGTTTGACCTAGGCACTACAAAATGACCCATATATAAGAGAAACAACACCAATACACCACCTGCAATCAGATAGGGCCTAAGGAATCGATTGAAGCTATGACCACCAGAAAGAATGGCAATGTTTTCTGAGCGACTAGCCATTCGTGAACAAACCCAAATGGCAGATAGAAATATTAGAAAGGGACTGAGTAAGTTAATGATCCACATCGCAAAATGCTGCGTGTATTGAACGATTATTCCGGCTAGACTGACATCACTTCGAATAAAATCTTCTAATTTCTCAGACATGTCGAAAACGATGGCAATTATCGTGAAAATCAGAATGATAAAAACAAAAGTTCCAATGAACTTTTTAATGATATATAAGTCAATTAATTTCAATTAGAGTCGCGCTGAAAGTTTAGGAATCATATCGTCTTTCCATACTTTAAACGTGTCATTTTCTATATGTTGCCTTGCCTCTTTAACTAGCCACAAGTAAAAAGATAAATTGTGAATACTTGCAATTTGCGCACCTAGCATTTCATTAGAATGCACCAAATG
This sequence comes from uncultured Flavobacteriales bacterium, assembly GCA_905480225.1. Taxonomy (GTDB): domain Bacteria; phylum Bacteroidota; class Bacteroidia; order Flavobacteriales_D; family Parvicellaceae; genus UBA10066. The sequence goes on from CAJQPO010000078.1 coordinate 8,404, forward strand.
CCTGAGGTAAGCTTTACTGTAAGCGGTGTCAACATAAGAATTCCCTTCAGGATCTAATGGTGAAAAATCTTTGTACCATTTTTTATTTCGAATGTTGATTATGCCGTTTTTTGTAAACAGCATGCCGTTTCGTGCATTCCTGGTTGGCATCACACAATCGAACATGTCTACTCCTCTGTCAATTGCTTCTAAAATATTTATGGGCGTTCCAACCCCCATTAAATAACGCGGCTTGTCTTCCGGGAGAATGTCACAAACCAATTCCGTCATGGTGTATAGGTCTTCGTCGGGTTCCCCAACTGATAATCCTCCAATTGCGTTTCCATCTCTGTTTTGATCTGCAACAAATTCGGCAGATTTAATTCGGAGGTCTTTATACACAGAGCCTTGTACTATGGGGAATAGACTTTGCTGATAACCATAAGAACACGATGTTTTGTCGAATTGTTCAATGCATCGTTTAAGCCATCTGTGCGTCATATCGAGCGATTGATCTGCATACTGATGTTCGCACGGATAAGGAGTACATTCGTCAAAAGCCATGATGATATCGGCTCCAATCGTTCGTTGTATATCCATTACTTGCTCAGGAGAAAATAAATGTTTAGAACCATCAATGTGAGACGAGAACGTAACGCCTTCTTCTTTTATTTTTCTTGTGTTAGAAAGAGAATACACCTGATAACCACCAGAATCTGTCAATATGGGCCTGTCCCATCCATTAAATTGATGAATCCCACCAGCTTCTGAAATAACATCTAGACCTGGCCGCAAATACAAATGGTTGGTATTGCCAAGAATGATTTCTGCATTAATGTCAGCTTTTAGCTCTCTTTGATGTACAGCTTTAACTGTGCCGGCGGTACCGACAGGCATAAATATTGGAGTTTCTATCTTCCCGTGATCGGTGAGAAGTGTTCCTCTTCGTGCCTTGCTTCCTTCCGATTTGTGATGAAGACTGAATTTCATACACCCACTGATGTTAATAATTAGGAGACGCACAAATATAGTATTAAATGGTTTACGGTAATTTTGAATTATTAAAGAAACAGGAATGTTATCAGATTATTTGGGGATAGATGTTGGGTTCTTGCTGTTGCTGGTGTTCATTGTCGCGTTCAGTGTTCAACTGTTTTTCTTTTTGTTCTTTTTCATTAGACTCGTTTTTTATAAACAGTTGGATACGACAAACCACAACCTTCCGGTTTCGGTAATTATAGCGGCTAGAAATGAAGAAAAGAATTTAATTGCCAATTTGCCAAAGATTTTCGATCAAGATTACCCCGAATTTGAGGTAATTGTTGTTAACGATCGGTCCTGGGATGACACCGCAGATATTTTGGATGCATTCAAGCGGAGATACGACAATTTACATGTGGTAAATATTTCTGAATCTGCGAATTATTCGCACAGCAAGAAATTTGCTTTAACATTGGGTATTAAAGGTGCTAAGTATGAAAATTTGCTATTTACAGATGCCGATTGCCACCCTGTTTCTAATAAGTGGATTACCAAAATGAGTAGATCATTCATGCGGAAATCATTGATACTGGGATACAGCCCATACCAGAAGAAAAAGGGCCTGTTGAATAAATTGATACGATTTGATACCGTTCAAATCGGAATCCAGTATTTGTCATTTGCCTTGGCTGGTATTCCGTATATGGGAGTGGGGAGAAATATGTCATACAATAAAGAATTGTTTTTCAGTGTCGGTGGATTTAAATCCCATTATCATGTGGCATCCGGCGATGATGATTTGTTTGTGAACGAGGTAGCAGACCATGTAAAGGTTAGCATTGTATTCGAACCTGATTCTCAAATGATGAGTTTGCCTGAATTGAATTACACAGATTGGTGCAATCAAAAGCGTCGCCACTTTACTACTGCAAAACACTATCGATCGAAGCACAAATTCCTGCTCAGTTTATTTCCTGCAAGCTTTTTGCTTTTAGTTGCTTCTTTCATCCCATTACTGCTTACGCAATATTGGATGATGGCGATAATTGGCATAGCTATTCGTCTATTGGTACAATTATTGATTTTAAATAAACCCATGAGGGCATTAGGTGGAAGTGATTTGGTTATATTCGCTCCATTAATTGAATTAATCTTTTTGATAATTAATCCGGTTATATATTTTTCTAACTTCATAATAAAACCAACTAAATGGCATTAGGCGATCACCTTTCCGATAAAGCAAAGAAAGATTTTGCATTAGTTCAAAGGGCCGTGAATAACGGAGACCAGCAAGCATATGCAGAGCTAATGGAGCGGTATCGCGATTCCATTTATTTCATGTTGCTCAAAATGGTCAACAATCGAGATGATGCAGATGATTTAACCATAGAAGCTTTTGGTAAGGCATTTAGTAGGTTGCATCAGTACACGCCTAATTTTGCGTTTTCTACATGGCTTTTTAAAATTGCGTCGAACAATTGCATCGATTTTATTCGAAAGAAAAAGAAACACGTAATGTCTATAGACAATCCTATTGGTGCGGGGGATGATGGTGATGGTGTAAAAATAGATATTCGTTCTTCAGATCGCGACCCAGAAGAAGAGGCCATTCGGGCACAAAAAGTCATGCTCATGCATGAAGTTGTAAAGCGGTTAAAGCCTCGCTATCGTGAGCTTATTGAATTGAGGTATTTCAAAGAACTTTCATACGAGGAGATTTCGCAAGAATTAGAAATTCCATTAGGAACTGTCAAGGCTCAACTTTTTCGGGCACGGGAGTTTCTGTCTAATTTATTGAAACACCGCAAGGACAATATTTAATCAAGCGAATTGAAAATAATTCAGAAGTATTTTCCGGATTTATCTGATCGGCAATGCAATCAGTTCATTCAACTGAAGACATTGTTTGAAGAATGGAATGCACAAATCAATTTAGTGAGTAGGAAGGACATGGAGAATTTTTATGAGCGCCACGTATTGCACTCCTTATCCATTTCAAAAATGCTTGAATTTAAAACCGGCACCTCAATTCTCGATGTCGGAACAGGCGGTGGATTACCGGGTATTCCATTGGCCATTCTTTTTCCGGAATGCCAATTTCATTTAGTGGATTCTATTGGTAAAAAAATTAAGGTGGTGAATGAAATAACCACTTCTCTTGAATTGACGAATGTAGTGGCCACTCATTGCCGGGCAGAGCAGGTAAAAGACAAATACGACTTTGTATTAAGTAGGGCGGTAACGCGTATGTCTAAATTTTTACCCCTCGTTCAGAACAGTATAAAGCAAGATAATCTGAATGTATTGCCCAATGGGATATTGTATCTGAAAGGCGGCGATTTACGACAGGAAATGCAAGAAATTGATGCGGATTACGATGTCTTAGAATTGAACGGTATTTTTGATGAAGAATTTTTCGAAACCAAGAAAGTGGTTTACGTACGAATTAATCTACGTTAGCTTTCCTCAAATTGCAACGCGCTTAAGTTCTTGTAAACTCCATTTTCTTTTATAATTAGTTCTTCGTGTTTGCCTTCCTCAATGATTTGACCATCTTCTAAAACCAAGATTTTAGTTGCTTTTCGGACAGTAGACAATCGATGTGCAATAACAAATGTTGTTCTGCCAATCATGATTCGTTCCAGTGCTTGTTGCACCAATGATTCCGAACCAGAATCCAACGAACTTGTTGCTTCATCCAGGATTAAAATACTTGGATTTTTTAAGACCGCTCTGGCAATAGCGATTCGTTGACGCTGACCACCTGATAATTGCACCCCGCGATCACCTATCAACGTATTTAGTTTTTCAGGAAATTTCTCGATGAATTCCATCGCATTTGCTTTGGATGCGGCATCTAGAATTTCATCTTCTGTAGCTTGTGGCTTTCCATAAGCGATGTTCTCTTTTATCGATCCACCAAAGAGTAGCACTTCTTGTGGTACTACAGCAATTTCACTTCTTAAATCTTGTAAAGCATATTGGTCAGCGCTTATTCCATCAATAATAATGCTGCCTTCTGTTGGCTCATAAAAACGCAATAGCAAAGCAGAAATAGTAGATTTTCCGGAACCACTGGAACCCACAATAGCAATCTGTTCTCCAGAATTTGCAGAAAAAGAAACTCCTTTCAATATGGTTAAATCGGGTCGGCTCTCATATGCAAAATGTACCTTGTTGAAAGTAACATTTCCTTTTATTTGGGATGAATATGAGCTTTGCTTTTCGCTAATGGTTAGGTCTTCAGACTTCTCTTCAAGAATTTCCATTAATCTTTCGGTCGCTCCAACGGCTTTTTGAATATTGCCAAAGAGGCTCGAAACACCACCAAAAGAGGCTCCAATCATAACGGTTAGCAATAAAAATTTGAAAAATTCTGCTGAAGTAATACCGCCATTTTCCGGGCCCATTTGCACCATTCCCATTCCTTGCCAGATGACCCAAATGACCGATCCGAACATGGCTAAAATGATGAAAGAAGCGAATAGGCCTCTCCAAACGGCGCTTTTTATGGACAGCACTTTCACTTCATTAATTGCTTTAGTGTAGCGCACTGCTTCGAATCTTTCATTAACGAAGATTTTTACATTCTTTATACCAGTTAAAGCATCAAGTATTAAACCATTGGACACCGCAATTGCATCCTGTGCTTTTTTCGAATAACCGCGTATGAATCTGCCAAAAAGTACTGCTGAAACGGCAATTACAGGTACAATGGAAAGCATAATCAACGATAACTTCGGGGAAATCAATGCAATCAATACGATACCAGCAACAATCGTGAGCACTTGTCTTAAAAATTCTGCAATCGTAATCGTAAACGTCTCGCTGAGTTGGCTGATGTCTGCAGAAACATGGCTTTGTAACTTGCCAACTTTGTTTTTATCATAATAGCCTACAGACAGCGTAATGAGTTTTTCAAACGCATCCTGTCTGATGTCTCTTAATGCATTTTCAGAAACTACGCCGAAAAGATAGATTCTGAAAAATCCAAAAAGTGCTTGAACTACAAAAATGAGCATTAGCATGATAAACAAAGCGTTGATGTTATTGCCATCTAATAGATGAAAGTTCTCTTGTTGCTTTGCGGTGTCTGCACCAAGTAAGTCGCCTAAGAAATTGGGGAAGAGTAATGACGTTCCTGTTGAAATGAGCAGACATACGAGGCCAATGATATACGTGCCACGATACGGTTTTAGGTATTTAAAAATCTTGACAGATTTTTTCCAGCTCTCTTTCGAAACTTTCGTTCTTTCTTCGCTTTTGCTGGTCCTATTTCTTTTTCTTTCCATTTCTGCGTGCAAAGTTAGCTTAATCTAAGCAACAATATCTTGCAATTTTTGTTTTATTTTGAATATTTCAAGAGATTGAATCTGTGTGCGTTTGACTAGGAATATGTGCTCAGCTAGTCCTCATGTACAGCGGATGGATTAAAAAGTATTTGAGAAAAGTTTGTGTAAGGTTTTTGTGGTTACATAAAAACGTCTATTTTTGCAGACCGATTTAGAAGAAAGATGGTAAGAATCGGATAAATAAGAATTATTTAATAGGAAGAGCGATGAGTAAAAGAACATTCCAACCTTCAAACAGAAAAAGAAAGAACAAGCACGGTTTCAGAGAAAGAATGTCTTCTAAGGCAGGAAGAAAAGTGCTTAGTGCAAGACGTCGAAAAGGAAGAAAGAAACTATCTGTTTCATCTGAAGCTCGTCCAAAAAGATAATTTCGATTTTTTAAAAAAAA
>CAJQPO010000079.1 GCA_905480225.1 uncultured Flavobacteriales bacterium
TGGTACAGGTCCGATAATGGTCTCACCATTGACACAGACAGATTATTGTTTTACTGTGGAAGATGCCAGTGGTTGTGTGTCGTCTTCGTCATGTGTAACGATTGACGTATTGCCGGCATTGAGTGTGGATATGATGCCTTCTGTGTCGATTTGTTCGGGATCTCCGGTAGATATTTTAGCGAGTGCTTCTGGAGGAAATGGCGGACCTTATGAATTTGATTGGGTAACGGGCTCGGGAGTAGGAATTACACCATCAACAACGGGTAGTCCATCTACCATAACCGATAGTCCTGTGGTAGATACGTGGTATTATGTAACGGTGTCAGACGGTTGTTCATTGGATGCGACTGATTCTGTAGAGATACTTATCGATGCATTGCCTGTGGCATTTTTAAATGTGGTCAATGCAAGTGGTTGTGCACCATTTACAGCGGAATTCATATTGAATACAGACATTGGAGTTAATTTTGAGTACGATTATGAATGTGATGGACTTGTGGATTACTCGGGACCAGATTTGAATACGTCATATACCTATAATTCACCTGGATTATACGATGTATGCGTTACGGTAATTACAGCAACAGGGTGTGAATCAACCATTACGTCTTCAGGTATTGTTGAAGTTTATCCGGTTCCAACAGCTGGGTTTTCTGCCAATCCTTGGGTAGCAACAGACTTAAACCCAATTATTACGTTTCAAGATGAGTCCAGTGGGGCATTAAATTTTGAGTGGACTTTTGGAGATGGTGAAAATGCAAGTGGTTTGGAATCGGACATACTAAGTACGACAAATACAAGTGGTACAATAGGAATACCTGTTCATTTTTATAATACGCCAGGTGAATATACAGTTACCCAAACAATTACTAATCAATATGGTTGTACTGATGTTGTATCCTATGTAGTTACAGTAAACCCAGATCAAACCATGTTTGTGCCAAATTCATTTACACCTGATGGTGATGGTATCAATGATTTTTTCATTCCGAGAGGGATTGGATTTGATAACGAGTATTTCGAAATGTACATTTTTGACCGTTGGGGTGAAGAGATTTATCAAACAAGAAGTATTAGTCTGCCATGGGATGGAACCGTCAAAGGCGGAACTGTAATGGCTCAAACAGATGTGTATATATGGCTTATTAAGGCGCAGACTGTTGATGGTCAACAAATAGAATTAAAGGGACACGTAACCCTTTTAAAATAACACTTTGGATCAATGTTCATTAGGTTAGAGAGCTAACTAAAAATCAAATAGTTTAGATTCTTATATGTTGTTCATCATAACGCAGGCTACAATTCCAGCTGTTTCTGTTCTTAGTCGCGAACTGCCCAAGCTTACGGGTAGATAATTTGCTTTAAGAACTTGAGTAATTTCTTGTTCGCTAAAATCTCCTTCTGGTCCAATTAAAATGCAAATGGAGTTACCTAATTTTAAATCATACAGCTCAGTTTTTTCATGATCTAAGCAATGTGCTATGAGTTTTGTTTGAGACGAATCTTGCTTGATGAATTCTGATAATGATGTTATTGAATTAATTTCAGGAAGGTGCAGTCGATTCGATTGCTTCATTGCTGCAATAGCGACTTTCAGTATTCTTTCATGTTTAATTTTTTTTCGTTCGGAATGTTCACACAAAATTGGAGTGATTGAGGAGACACCAATCTCTGTAGCTTTTTCAATAAACCATTCAAACCTATCATTATTTTTTGTTGGAGCGATAGCAATGTGAATTGACCTTTTGCAAATATCAGTTTGTTTTTCCTTTTGAATGATTTCAAGAATGCATTTTTTTGGATGATCGTTGGTTATTTTACAATGAAAAAGGTTGCCAAGTCCGTCAGTTAATTGAATTTTATCTCCAACTGATTTTCTCAATACTTTTATGAGGTGCCTTGACTCTTGTTCGGGCAAGGCGTGTGTTAGTCCAGAAATATTTTCTGAATAGAATAGCTGCATACTCGCAATATAATTAAATCACCTAAATCGGGGATTTACAATACTATTGAATATGGAACCGAATGTGTAACTAAGTCCTAAACTGGTATTGAAAGTATAGTTTGTAGCTCGCTGTCCCTGACCTGCTAGAATTTGTTCATCTGAAAGTCCAGCTTTAGATAATGATATTTGGTCTTGAGTGATTCCAAAACTCCCTGAGATATTAAAATTTAATCCTTTTATAATTCTCAAGTTTAAATTAGAAAATATCCTTAAACTATATAGATTGGTATTGTGTAAGTATTGATTTGCCCATATTCCAATATTGATATTTCCCCATTTCTCTCTTACTCGATGTGCTACACTAAGTCGATGAATTGGAATTATTTCTTCGTCTAAATCAAAAATTGTAGTTTCATTGTAATTGTTATAACCTAACCCAATTCTATATGAAATTCGCAGTTGTTTCTTTGTTGATTCGGAATAGGGAAACAAATTGTATTCAATACCGGGCTTAATATCACAATTAATTTTATAGTTGTTGTAAATAGAAGATTGCGCTTGTCCAAAAACTCCCCAAGACCAATGTTCTGAAATACTCCAGACGGCTTCAGAGTTTAAATCTTGACCTTTCAGAATAGAAGTAAAGGTCTGATCGCTTAGTTCTTGTTTGGTTTCATTATAATCTGCAGAGATATTGAATTCAAATCTAAACTTTGCGCTTACTTTTTCTACATTAAAAGAGCTCCAGAGGTAGGTAGATCGGTAAACATCACTTCCACCAATCCATCCATTGCCACTAATTTCGAAAACCCAGTTTTTCCAGGAATCTGGGCTAATTTTTTTATCAATAGGATCATTGTAAACGATTGAAAAGTCATCTGATATTGATGTTTTTGCTGCAAATCGAATAATTCCTAATTTAAAGAGCTTCGTTTCCGAAATACGTTTTTCTTCTGAAGTTGTATTAGGATCAATTATCGTTATTAATGTATCTACCATACCATTAAAATTATTTTGGCCAATAAATTCAAATGATTCTTCCCAACCACCGGATCCCGTAAGTTGTCTTAAACCCAATATGTGAACATCAGCAAATTTCCGATCTCTTACATAGTTGAAGTAGGGCATATTTTGTTTCATGTATTTGATGTCACAGAAAAAGCAATCGATAAATATTTTTGGAGCATCATTTAGTGATGAATCGGTCTGCGCGTTATAATCGGTAGAATATTTTTGGTTTTGAGCATTAAAAAAGGAAGGCAAAAGGAATAGCAGCAAAGCTGAAATTTTTAGCATAGTTTTCTTGGTTGGTTAAAAGCTATAACGCTCTTGAGCAAATAAGGGACACTTTTGTATGTATTAAATAAAAAAACCCGAATCAAAAACTTCGATTCGGGTTTTTCATCATTTTAAAATACAATTATGCCGTTGCCGATACTTTAGGAGCTGCACTCAATATCTCTTCATTTGCCTGAGATCTAAATTGCTCAAAATTAGCGATGAACTCTTCGGCAAGTTCATTTGCTTTTGCATCGTATGCTGCTTTATCATTCCAAGTATTTTTAGGACTTAAAACTTCATCAGGCACTTCGGGACAAGAAGCAGGCATGGCTAAACCAAAAACTTCATGCGTATTGAAAGTTATATTATTTAACTGGCCAGTTAGAGCTGCTGTTATCATGGATCTCGTATAGCGCAATTTCATTCTGCTTCCAACGCCATATGGTCCACCGGTCCACCCCGTATTTATCAACCAAACATTCACATTTTCGTCTGTGATTTTATTGCCTAACATTTCAGCATACTTTGTTGGATGAAGCGGTAAGAAGGGTGCACCAAAACATGCAGAAAATGCAGTTACAGGTTCATTTATTCCCTCTTCCGTTCCAGCTACTTTTGCCGTATAACCAGAAATAAAATGGTACATGGCCTGGCCTTTGGTTAACTTAGAAATTGGAGGCAGTACTCCGAAAGCATCTGCCGTAAGGAAGAAAATGTTTTTAGGCGCTGTGCCTTTACTACCTTCAGCTGTGTTTTCAATGTGATGAATTGGGTAGCTGACTCTTGTGTTTTGTGTCTTGGTACAATCTTCAAAATCCACATCCGAAGTTCCTGCATGAAAATTGATGTTTTCAAGAATAGCACCGAATTTAATGGCATCCCAAATTTGCGGTTCTTTTTCTCTGCTTAAAGAGATACATTTTGCGTAGCAACCGCCTTCAAAATTAAACACGGAATTTTCAGACCAACCATGCTCATCGTCACCAATAAGTTTTCGGTTAGGATCAGCTGATAATGTTGTTTTACCGGTTCCCGATAAACCAAAGAATACCGCTGTATCACCGTCTTCACCAATGTTAGCTGAGCAATGCATTGACAAAACATTTTTTTCTTGCGGAAGTAAGTAGTTTAATACCGAAAAGATTCCTTTTTTGATTTCTCCAGTATAACCCGTTCCACCAATAATGATTTTCTTTTTCGTAAAATTGATTACAGCAAAATTATGCTGCCTTGTTCCATCAATTTCTGGATTAGCTTCAAATCCTGGTGCGCAGATAACATGCCATTCTGGATCGAAATTATCGATTTCATCTTTCGTAGGTCTCAGAAACATGTTAGAAGCAAATTGATTTGACCAAGGATATTCTGTTACTACCCTCAAATTCAATCTGTAATTTTCATCAGCACATGCATACGCATCTCTTACATAAACATCTCTATTTGAAAGGTATGCGCATAATTTACCGTAGAGTAGGTCAAATTTTTCACTGTCAAATTTAATGTTGATATTTCCCCACCAAACCGTGTCTCGGGTAATTTCATCTTCGACAATAAAGCGATCTTTTGGTGATCTTCCAGTAAATTCGCCAGTATCAATAGCCAAAGCACCAGAGGAAGCTAATTCGCCCATTCCTAGTATTAACGATTCTTCAACTAATTGCGCTGGCGGAAGGTTCCAAAAAGCATTTGCAACATTTCCAAGTCCCAAAGTTTTTAGGGTTGCATCTTTGGACTTCAATCCATAATCATTCATCAAGGTTATTTTTCA
>CAJQPO010000080.1 GCA_905480225.1 uncultured Flavobacteriales bacterium
CTGTCAATACGTAATAATTGATGAAGATTTTATTGTGTACGTCCCCAATGCTTTCTCTCCTGATCAAGACAATATCAATGAAACTTTTACCCCGGTCGTAATAGGAGCTGATCCACTCAATTATCAATTCTATGTATTCAACAGATGGGGAGAACTTATATACAACTCGCAAATACCAGGACAAGGTTGGGATGGAACATTTAAAGGCATGCCGGTGCAACAAGATATCTATGTCTGGAAACTCGAAGTAGTTAACCAAATGAACAATCAAAAACACCAATACAAAGGTCATGTAACTTTATTGAAGTGATGCGTTTTGAAGCAAGAAAATTGGTGTTAAAAATTCTAATAACTTGATATAAAACTACTTTAGGAACACTAAATTACATGACTATTGTTCTCTCTAATTAAATTTAATCGAATTACTTCATGCCTAATATGTTTACATTTGTACATCGCAAATAACAATGAGAGAATTACTAACATTCGTTTTAATAATACTATTGTGTTCCAATAGCAATTCACAAACTGTGAATATTTCTGTTGGTGGTACATTTACACAATGTCTTGGAAGTACGACTGACAGTGATGCTTCTGTAGGAAACTATGGCCCTAATGAATCATATACGGTGACCATTTGTTCTGATGGAACTGGCAACACCATCACACTCGATTTTAGTGCAGGTACTTTTGATATTGATGCCAGTGACCAACTATTGATTTATGATGGAAATAGTGCAGCTTCTCCCTTAATTGACGCCTATAATAATTCTAATCCAGCCATTGCTGTTTCCTCAACGACAGCAAATACAAGTGGTTGCCTGACCTTAGTTTTTAATTCGGATGCATCTGTTGAAGCATCAGGGTGGGATGCTGCGATTATTTGCGGTACTGTTTGTCAACCAATTATCCCAGTAATAACCACAAACCCACCTTTAATCTCTTACGGTCCAGATTCAAATTATACCAATATATGTGCTGGTGATAGTATTTTATTCACTGCAATCGGAACCTATCCAGACAATGGTGTTAACCCCGTAAACTATATCCAAAACGACGCAACCTCAACATTTGAATGGAATTTTGGTGAAGGGTCTACCGCTAATACGGCAATAGCCACCAACAATTTTATCGATGAGCAAGGTTATCTTGTCACATTGATTATTACAGATGCAAATGGATGTTCAGAAACAATATCGCATAAGGTTCGAACTGGTATTTCTCCAACCTTTGGTGGAATTTCTATACAACCCGACACAACATGTTATGGTGACACCGTTCAGTTGCTTGGAGGATATAATACCGTTTCCTCCTCTGCCGTTGGTGCAGACGCTAATACAGGTTTCATTTCTGCAGGTGGAATCGTTTCAGGAACAACCTTTTTACCTGATGGAAGTGGCACATCCTACTCTACCAGTGTTACAATAGGAGGTTTTGGTACGCAAACTATTGCGGCAGGAACCGATATTACCACAATTTGTATGGATATTGAACACTCTTATATTGGTGATCTTGATATGACTTTAACATGTCCTGACGGAACTACCATTCAATTAATGGATACTTACAATGGAACTGGGCCGGGTAATGTTTTCCTAGGAGATGCTTTGGATGACGGCTCTACTACGCCGGGAGTTGGCATGACCTATTGTTTTGATCTTGGAGCTATATGGGGTACCATGAACGATGAAAATATCGCCGGCAATTATATTCCTGCAACTTTATCGCCACCAAATAATATCCTAACTCCAGGTTCTTATCAGCCATTGCAAAGTTTTAATGGCCTAATAGGTTGTCCGATTGATGGAGATTGGACACTGACCATTACAGATAACATAGGGATAGATAATGGTTATATTTTCGAGTGGGGAATTGACATCAACCCAGCGATTAATCCTAATTCAGAATATTACTCGGTCTCAATAACTAATGGTGAGTGGATCAGTCCAACTGTTGTTGGTGTTTCAGACTCCTTGTCTTATGCCGTTCCAGACAGCAACGGCATGTATGATTATACTTTTCAAATCACCGACGAGTACGGTTGTACTTTTGACACCACTGTTGTTGTTTTTGTATTACCAGAGATGACTCCAGTTGCAAGTCCAGACACCATTATTTGTCCTGGTCAAGAATTAAATTTAGTTGGAATAAATAGCGCTACGCCAGTTATTTCTACATGTGATTACTGCATTTATATGGAAGATACTTGGGGAGACGGTTGGAATGGAGGAACGTTAGATATTTTATTAGATGGAGTGGTTACTGGAAATTATACACTAGCGACAGGTAGCACGGATACCGTTTGTTTTTCAGTTACAGATGGTGCTCTTCTAGAGGTTTCATTTGTAGCAGGTAGTTTTGTGAATGAAGTCATTTATTCAATTGCTGATCCAAATGGTTCCATCATTTTTACTGATGGCGATGGTATAACAGGCCCCTTAACCGGATTACAATTGATCGGCAATATTGGATGTGCAGCAAATTATGATTATGTTTTTGACTGGACCCCCCCTACTAATCTAGCCGATCCTTCTAATGACACTACGGCATTCACGGGTAATTCTACTTCTTCTTATTCATTCACAATGTCTATTGCGGGATATCCTCAGTGTTCAAAAACATCAAATACAATCATTATTGAATTGCAAGACACAGCCGAAATTCCATATATTATTGGAGACACTAGTTTGTGTTTTGGAGAAGCGACCACACTCACGGTTACTGATGCATTAACTCAATTATGGCCAGACGGAAGTACCGGAAATTCCATCACATTTGCACCCAGTCAAGATACTGTTCTGATGGTTGAAGCATCAAATGCTTGCCAAACCTACTTATATCCAACGACTGTTTTTGTGCATCCTATTCCAACTATAACAACCATCAATGACACTACAATCCCAATAGATTCTAATATAGACCTATTTACATCAAGCAATGGGGGTACCTTTAATTGGCTGCCTCCGACCGGACTCGATTGTCCGAGTTGTGAAAATCCAACTGCAACTCCCGTGAGCGACATCACCTATATTGTAGAAATATCAGATATATATGGTTGTAAAAATTACGATACCGTTCATATTAGTATAGAATACCTTCCCCTCTTTATTCCTAATGGGTTTTCACCCAACGGAGATGGCGCCAATGATTTATTCTTTGTACGCGGTACGGGAATTGGCAGTTTGAATTTGCAAGTGTACAACCGCTGGGGGCAACTCGTATTTTCTACCAACAATCAATCTATAGGATGGGATGGCTCACACAATGGCAAGCAGCTAAATTCGGATGTATTTGTATATAAGTGTGATGTTGTTCTTAAAAACGGGAAAGAATTGAGATTCCAAGGAAACGTAACTTTATTTAAATGATTCAGGTAAGAATATACAGTATCATTCTTCTTTTGTTTCTTTTCAGAAGTATCGTTGCACAGGATATTCATTTCTCGCAATATGGTAATGCTCCTTTAGCCATAAACCCAGCCAACGCAGGTATGGGGAAAGGTTATAACAGAGCAAATCTTTTGTATCGTTCACAATACCCTAGTCTAGGTAATGTGTATAGCACCCAATACTTGTCTTTGGATTTCCCTATATTAAATGAATCCATGCGTCATAAAAATGGACTTCTTGGAATTGGAATTTCTTTTTACAATGATGTTGCAGGTGATGCTAAAATGAGAACATTAAATGCCGCATTATCACTTTCAGGAATTGTTACATTAAGTAGACAACAGCGCATTTCACTTGGTTTGCAAACGGGTTATATGCAAAAGTCCTTCGATGTTGCCAATATTCAATGGGACAATCAATTTAATGGTACCCTATATGACCCTGCTTTACCTTCAGGCGAACAAGGATTTTCAGAAAGAACAGGCTACTTGGATATGTCTGCAGGAATTGGATATAAGTATTTTTCCACCAACACCAATTTATATGGTATTGAAAGGTCTTCTATTGATGCTGGTATTGCCATGTTTCATTTAACAAAAGGGAAACAGGAATTTATTCAAGGGATTCAAGACAAACTTTACCAAAGGTATGTCGGTCATTTTTCAAGTCTGTTTACTTTCGAAAACAGACCTTTTGGTATACGGCCCACTCTTTTATATCAACGTCAAGGCTCTCTTCAAGAGATGATTGTTGGAGGCGGGATAAATTATTATATAAAAGCAGACACAAAATATACAGGCTTTGTTAAACAAACTTATATTGGTTTGGATTTAAAGTACCGTTTGAAAGATGCTTTTATTGCTAGTCTAAGACTGAAATTCAATGACTTTGAAATTGTTCTTTCCTATGACTATACCTCATCAGATTTGAACACTAGACTAAACGGGATTGGTGGATTTGAAATAGGAATTCGGTTTACCGACACTTATGGAACGTTATTTAATCAAGGAAATAAACACGTGATTAACAGTCATGGTGGGAACCTCAGCTTGTAGAACGATAGGAATCCAAGCGTAATCCAATTCAGGACAACTTCAATAGCAACGACAAACATAATTGTACGTTATTCACGTAGCTAATTACTTACGACACCAATCATGAACAAAATAGTATTTTTTATTGTACTTGCCTGCTTCAATGTTTTAGCCCGAAGTCAAACAACTGTTTTAATGTCAGATGGAACAGCCTCGACTTGTTCGGGAATTCTTTATGATACGGGCGGTGTCGGTGCCGCGGGATATCAAAACAACGAATACTTTGTTCTTACAATCTGTCCAGATATCCCCGGTGACGTGGTAACGCTAGATTTTATTTCATTCAACTTAGACCAAACAAATACCGCTACTCCTCCAGCTAATAACATTGATAATTTAGCCATTTATGATGGTAATAGTACAGCTGCAGCATCACTGGGAGTGTATGCAGGTAATAGCTTAGCTGGACTCTTGGTATCCTGCACATCACTTAATACTTCGGGATGTCTCACACTAGTTTTTACATCAAACGACACTGGAACCGGTGTGTTCGCTGCATCTATAACTTGCAGTACACCGTGCCAAAGGCCTGAAGTTCATATGAGTTCTCCAATTATTGCCAATAATCCCGTTAAAATATGTGATGGGGAAACCGTCACTTTCGATGGTAGTGCCTCCTTTGCAGCACCAGGGTTTAATATTGTAGACTATATTTTTAACTATGGAGACGGCACTACTGATACTTTATCCACCCCATTGAGTACACATGCTTACACAACGGGTCCTGGAGAATATTCTATGAATCTATACGTGATTGATGACAATGGATGCATTAACACGAACGTTGAGACCATTATCGTTCAAGCGGGAACAGTACCTATTTTTTATCACATATTTGATGACACCACTTTGTGTTTAGGTGAGTCTGTATGCCTTGGGTCTCCAGGTTCTCTTGGAACAACTGGAACCGTGACCGGACATGTTTTGCCCACAACTTGGACTGGACAACCCGTTAGCAGTCTTGGTGGAGCGACCTATTTACCCGATGATGTTGGTTCTTGTTTTTCTGCAACATTAGATTTTTCTGCATTCATACCTGGCCAAACATTGACAAACGTTAATGATCTACAAAGTTTGTGCATCAATATGGAACATTCTTTCATGGGTGATTTAGTAGGAACAATATATTGTCCGAATGGTCAGAGTGTCATTTTTCATCAACAAAATGGTGGGGGCACATTTCTTGGTGATCCGATAGACGTAAATGACAGTTTGCAACCTGGAGATTGTTGGGAATATTGTTTTAGTCCTAATGCGACCAATGGAACTTGGGTAGACAATTCACAATTTGGACCAACTCCCAATACAATCCCTTCCGTAAATAATGGATTTGGAGAATGCTTAATACCTGGAACTTATGAGAGCTTAAACACGCTTTCGGGACTTGTAGGATGTCCTTTAAATGGAACTTGGACACTCGAATTTTGCGATCTATGGGGAGCAGATGATGGGTTTGTATGCGACTTTTCTGTCAATTTTGATCCTTCTTTATACCCAGCCATTTCTACGTTTACTCCAATAATAGGATCACAATGTGATTCAAGTTCTTGGACGGGATCTGCACTGGCAACCTCTTTTATTACTTCAACGTCGCCTGATTGCAACGAAATTTGTATTACACCAACGCAAACAGGTGCCTTCGACTATTTCTTCTCGGTAACTGATGATTATGGCTGTTCATATGACTCTTCTTGGACAGTTACAGTAGACGATGGCCCAACAATATTTGCTGGAAATGATACCATCATTTGCCCAGGCGCACTTCAACTACTTGCCACGGGAACTGGAGGAATTGAGCCTTTTCCGACCTGTGATTATCAGATCAATATGTTCGATACTTTCGGAGATGGTTGGAACGGCTTTAGCATTGAGGTTTTTGTTGATGGGATTTCCATCGGAATTTATACATTTTCGGCAGGTGCAACGAGCACGGCTACTTTCCCAGTTTACGATGGTGCTGTACTAGATTTTCAGACAGTCTCAGGATTCTATGATATAGAAGTCAGCTATCAAATTGTTGACTGTGACGGGAATGTTGTTTTTCAAGACGGCATCAATTACACCGGTACAACCCCTATACTTGGTTCCGCATTCTCAACAACAGGAGTGAGCAACGTTCCACCACAATATAGCTTCTCTTGGACACCTACTACTGGATTATCTGACCCATTAATTGCTGATCCCATTGCGTCAGTAAGCGGAACTTTTCAGTACGTTGTTGAAGGGTGGGAAACAAATCACCAGCTTTGTTCTGCTACAGATACTATCAACATTACAATTACCACAACAGGCACTGCAGGAAATGATACCACTTTAAATTACTGTAAAACAGATCCTATTGTAGATTTATTTGCCTTACTACCTGGTTTCCCCGATACTGGTGGTTTGTGGTTCGATGCTGGAATGAACCCAAGTACTAATTTTTTCGATCCAGCGACACAATTATCCGAAGTGTTTGTCTATGTTGTGGGAGTTGGAGGCTGTTCAGATAGTGCTTTTGTGACCGTAAATGTAGCCCAACCCTTTTCTTTGAACTTGTCCAGCGATACGGTTATTTGTCAAAACGGAACAGCCCAATTAATTGCATCTCCATCTGGTGGCCTAGGCGGACCGTATACACAAATTTGGAACAATGGGTTAATGGGCAGTGCCCCTCATGCTGTTAATCCCGTATCAAATACTTGTTATAGTCTATTTGTATTGGATGCTTATGGTTGTGCGTCCGCAATCGATTCAACCTGTGTCAGTCTTTTACCGGTTCTAACAGGCACTGTTTCAGGAACTGATTCGATTTGTCCTGATGAAAATGTCACGTTCGATGCACTTGCTACGGGAGGTGATGGAGGACCTTATAATTATTCATGGGACAATGGTAGTTTCGGTACCCAAATCAATACAAATCCAGTAATCTCCACCGTTTATTGTGTGACGGTTACAGACGGATGCGAAACTACTCCTCTAACAATCTGTGATTCTGTAATCGTAAGTCCAGAACCTCCAGTAAGTTTCACATCAGATATTAATTCAGGTTGCTTCCCCATTACTGTTAATTTCACGAATACAACACCTTCAGCACTAGTTCAAACTGTTTTTTGGGATTTCGGTAATGGAAGTACAACGACAAGTACTGGGCTCGTTGGAGCAACATACCCAGACCCTATTTGCTATGATGTCAGTTTAACAGT
This sequence comes from uncultured Flavobacteriales bacterium, assembly GCA_905480225.1. Lineage (GTDB taxonomy): Bacteria > Bacteroidota > Bacteroidia > Flavobacteriales_D > Parvicellaceae > UBA10066. The sequence goes on from CAJQPO010000080.1 coordinate 7,669, forward strand.
AACAAGTGCTGCAGGTTGTGTGGGTAATTTAGTTCAAAATAATATGATTTGTGTAGATGACTATCCAATTGCAAATTATTCCATGAGTCCAAATCCAACGAACCTGAATCAAACTATTATTCAGTTCACAAACTTAAGTACGGATGCAACCAGTTATAATTGGGATTTTGGACTCAATACTAATCCAACAACATCCAATGATATCGATCCATCTGCCGATTTTCCGTCTATCAATCCAGGCACGTATGACATTACTTTAACAGCACTTAACGACGCTGGTTGTGCTCATGACACTACATTCACACTTATAATTAATGGTATTTTCACGCTTTATGTTCCGAATGCATTTACACCTAATTCAGACGGGATTAACGACTTTTTCAAATCGGAAGGCGACATGTTAAATCCCGACCATTTTGAATTTAGAATCTTTAATCGATGGGGTGAATTAATGTGGTATACACAGGATTTTATGGATGCGTGGGATGGGAATTACATGGGCACCAAGGTTCCAATTGGTGTATACACGTGGAAAATAAAAGCCAAGGATCTGTACACAGATGAGATTCACGAACTTCGAGGCAGTGTAACAGTCATCAGATAAAAAAAGGCCTTGAATAATCAAGACCTTTTTCTACTTCTTATTTGTTTTTTTGTGCACCGAATGCTTACGCGTCGATATTTGCGTATTTCGCATTCTTTTCAATAAATTCTCTTCTTGGAGGAACTTCGTCTCCCATTAGCATCGAAAAAATCCTGTCTGCTTCTAGGCCATTCTCTATTGTAACTTGTCTCAACGTTCTATTTTCTGGTTCCATTGTCGTTTCCCACAATTGTGTAGCATTCATCTCTCCTAAACCTTTGTAGCGCTGAATTCCGACACTTGATTCGTTTCCTGACCCTTTGTACTCTTGAACCAATCTGTCTCTCTGGTCATCATCCCATGCGTACGACTGTTTGGCTCCTTTTTTAACCAGATACAATGGTGGCGTTGCAATATACAAGTAGCCACTCTCAATTAACTCCTTCATGTGTCTGAAAAAGAACGTCATAATGAGTGTCTGTATGTGAGAACCATCTACATCAGCATCACACATGATAATTACTTTGTGATACCTGAGTTTAGTCATATTAAGTGCTTTCGCATCTTCTTCCGTCCCCACTTTTACACCTAAAGCAGTATAAATATTTTTAATCTCCTCATTTTCGAAAATCTTATGCTGCATCGCTTTTTCCACGTTAAGGATTTTTCCCCGAAGTGGCATAATCGCTTGAAAAAATCGATCTCTACCTTGTTTCGCTGTTCCGCCGGCAGAATCACCCTCAACTAGATAAATTTCACATTCTGAAGGATCTTTAGAAGCGCAATCCGCTAATTTGCCTGGAAGTCCAGAACCGCCCATTACATTTTTTCGCTGAACCATCTCACGAGCCTTACGAGCAGCATGCCTAGCTTGTGCAGCAAGAATTACTTTTTGAATAATAATCTTGGCGTCGTTCGGGTGTTCTTCCAAATGATTCGTCAGCATTTCACTTACTGCTTGACTAACAGGAGCCGTAACTTCCCTATTACCTAGTTTTGTCTTTGTTTGACCTTCAAATTGTGGCTCTGCTACTTTCACCGAAACAATTGCAGTTAAACCCTCTCTAAAATCATCTCCAGATATCTCAAACTTAAGTTTATCCAGCAGTCCTGAAGATTCTGCGTATTTCTTTAGTGTATTGGTTAATCCTCTTCTAAATCCCGAAAGGTGAGTTCCGCCCTCGTGTGTATTGATGTTATTAACATAGGCATGAATATTCTCAGAATAAGACGTGTTATAAACCATCGCTACTTCAACTGGAATTCCATTTTTTTCACCCTCCATACTAATCACATCCGCAATTAGCTTTTCTCTAGTTCCATCCAGATAACTAATAAATTCTGGCAAACCAATTTCAGAATAAAATAGCTCTGTTAAGTATTTACCGTCATCATCGGTTTCCCTTTCATCTGTTAATGTAATTTTGATTCCTTTATTCAAATAAGAAAGCTCTCGCATTCTTGTAGCAAGAGTTTCTAAGTTATACTCTAAAACATCAAATATTTCAGGGTCAGGCTGGAATTCAATTCGCGTTCCTCTAATATCGACAGACCCAACTTCTTTGACCGGGTAATTTGCTTTCCCACGGGAATATTCTTGCTGATATTCTACCCCTTCTCTGTAAACTGTTGCCTTTAAATCAGCAGACAATGCATTAACAACTGATACGCCTACACCGTGTAACCCACCTGAGACTTTATAGGAGTCCTTATCAAACTTACCACCAGCACCGATCTTGGTCATCACCACCTCAAGTGCAGACACTCCTTCTTTCTTGTGCAAATCAACGGGAATACCTCGTCCATTGTCTTGGACATAAATCGCATTATCTTCAGTAATCACTATTTCTATTGCGTCGCAATGGCCAGCAAGCGCTTCATCTATTGAATTGTCAACTACTTCATAGACCAAGTGATGCAAACCTCTAACCCCAACATCTCCGATGTACATGGAAGGCCGCATTCGAACATGCTCCATTCCTTCTAAGGCCTGAATACTATCCGCTGAATAACTTGATTTTTTTTCTTCTTCGCTCATACTAAAAATAGCTTATAAATGTAACTGAACAAAGATAAGGTTAAGAACAGTCATATACTAACAGACGGCCCTGTAATTAAGGTGTTTTATCAACATGAGTTTAGGTTATCAACACCTGGCAATATAAACCCGTCACAATAATGCGTAATTAACTGAAAATAAGTGTTTTAAAGCATTTTAAAAAAACAAAAAATGAACACTCTTGTTGGTCTGTAAAACCGCATTTAAAATCGAGCCGTTGCTCCAAACAACAAGTTGATACTTTGCGAAGGATATCGTAACCACTGCTGGTATTTTTTTGTGGTTAAATTATTGACATTTACAAAAGCAGAAAACTTTTGTGTAAGTCGATATTCAATTCCAAGATTAGCATCAAATATGGCCTTCAATTCTACTGGGTAATACGCCTCTTCTACTCCATCAATGTTTGTTGTTTCTATTGGACTCACTCCCGTAACAGGCTTAGGTGATTTAGCATATCTTTTACCCAAATAGAACAAATCTGCTTTAACAACTACTTTATCAGCAAGCTTATATACACCCCCAACAGAAAGTTCTAAACTAGGCATGTGCCATGCAAAAGCTTCGTAGTCCATTCTATAGTTTCGGTAGTCTGCCCTCAAATAAATCTTTATTTTCTCATCTAACCTGTAACTCAATTGACCACCAACAGTCGCCATATTAACATGATCATAAACCACATTGAATTGATTCTGCAAAGAGGTCAATGTATCATTATAGAATAATGGCATTTCCGTATATCGAGCCTGAGAGACTTTAAGGTTAAATGACATAGAAGAACTGAATGATCCTCTGATACCTCCATATAATTCGTAACGTTTTACCGTATTAGTTAATTCCATAGCACTCGAAGCAAAGGGATTTTCAGAGGTCATGGAACTAAACGAATTTCGATTGACATCTCCTGTTGCCCCTGCATAAGGAATAAACATGTTGTTAAACATGCTGTATTTAACCTCAGCACGTGGAAATAAATGAAAATTTCCATCCTTGGAATCAATCTGAATAGACGCGCCAATGCTCGCTTTAAAGTTTTTTCTCAATGCGTTAATACTTGGTGTTAATTTTAAAATCACGGAATTCTGTAAAACATTAAAACCTGCTGGAGATAAACTAGAAATTAATTGATTTGTATCTAATGGTTCATATCGTTGATGTGCATAATCATTGTAATCCAATGAAAAATCAAAGCGAGCAAGCTCTTTTCCAAAATATTTCTGAAGACGACCGTCTAGAACAAATTGATTTTCTCTGTTCTCAAAATTACCTTGGAAATAATAATAATTTAAGCCTATTTTATGATTAATCTTAGCAGAATCTTTGTACTTACTTTCAAGTACCGAGCTAAAGTATAATTTATTATATATCGTCTTTATTTCATCCCTAGCATCTTTAAAATTGGAGAAAATAGAATCTGTCAATTGAAAACCGTAAAAGTGCGCTACATTCCTTTCGTAACCGGCATCAAAACTCAATGTATGATAATCCAAAAATTGTTTATAACTCCCCTTTAAAGCGTTTTCACTAAAACCAGAGAAACCGACATCATCTGGACCCTGACCTGCTGAAAAGTGTTTCAAATTGATTCCCCAATTATTTTGTCGTGATCTTGTCCCACTGTAGTAAAAGTCAAGTAATGGCATGATGTAATTACCAAAACCCGCTTTTAAATAGCCACCATACAATTTTTCCAATGGCTCACTTACTTTTAGCCGTGCAGGCTTAATGGGCTCAGGCAAAAACGACACCTCTATCTTCTTGGGCAGGATCGTGTATTTCACCAGTGGTTTTTCATGTGCTTCTTCTTTTATTTCTGGTAGAACTGAAATTTTAGAAGGCGGAACAATGGTTCGTTTACCCTCTCCATGTACGTTCAATGAAAAATCTTCTTCGTTACCACCTATTTGACCAAAAGACAACGAAATGGCTAAACAAGCACACAACATAAACAATACTTTAATCATGGTCATCCTCCTTTTCCTTATCTTTTTCCGGTTCACTTTCCTCACTGTCACCAAAAAGGTTCTTTTTACGAAGGCCCTCATCTCCACCAATATCAATCTCCTCAGTTTCTTCATTGGTGGAATTTTCTACGTCTTTATTCTCAAGTTCATCTATTTGCAATAATTTTTCTTGCGCCATTGGTATAATATCATCATCACCCTTATAACCGCTAATTACACTTTCTAAGCTGTACCTTGCATTAAAATTATCTCCTTTCACAATGTACACATCTGCTAATAGAATGATCCCGCGTGCAAGCCAATAGTCATACCCTGGTTTCTGCTCTACCAGCTCGTGAATTTCATTTTCACATTCTTCATACTCTTCTTGCATAAAGAAAATCTCCGCAATACAGAACTTAGCCTCAGCACCTTTGATACTCTTTGTTATCTCCGTAGTTTTTCGCAATGCTATCAACGCTGCTGAATATTCCATTAGCTCCTTTAAAGCAATGGCTTCAATGTATTGCGCGGTGACGTTTAGATCTTCATCATCGGTAATCTTATTGAGAACTTTTCTAGCGTATTCTCGCGAGTATTGAAAGTTTTCCAGGTGAAAGAAGCAGTTCATTTGCCCAATTAGCGCTTTATTCACATTTTCAGATTCTTGAGCAACTTTTTCCAAAGTCGCGTAATTACTAAGAGCTGCTTGATATGCTTTCAATCTGTAATAATTGATTTCTGCTGCTTCAACTAATGCTTGTTCTGTATATTCATTGTTTGTTGCTTCGATTACTTTATCATAAGACGCTACAGCCTTCTCGTAATTTTGCAACTCATAATTGCATTGAGCTATGTAAAAATAAGCGACCATTCCATGCTTTGGCTTCGATATTTTCGAAAGGTAATTTTCAAACTTTTCAATGACTTTATTGCAGCTTACAGGCTCCTTGTCCAACTCGTTCATGGCCAATGAGAAATACTCATTATCTAACTCTTCAAAAGAAGCATCAATACCTTTACTTTTCAACCACTCAACATAAGCATCCAACTGATCAATGGATTTATAGACTTCTTTCATTTGTACAACAGCAGCATTCTTCTCTTCTGAATTAGGATATTGATCCACCACTTGATTGAATACATCCTTAGCTAAAAAGTAATCACCGTTTCTAAAATGTATTACCCCGATGTTAAATAAAGCCCGGCGCGCATTTACATTCTGCGAATAATTAGCAACGATTTGTTCGAAATAAGAAAGGGCTTCTTCATTTTTATTTTGTACTAAATAAGCCTCACCCAATTCGTATTGTGCAGCTACTACGTACGAAGATTGGGGAAATTTTTCAAGTAATCCTTTTAGCGATATTATTTTCCCTTCTTGATCCCCTTTGAACCCTTGACTCCTTGCCATTTGATAGTGAGCGTAGTCGCCATTCCTAACCGCCATCTCAATAGAAATTTGATAATTTTTAATGGCCTCGTCATCTTCTTTTAAGAGAAAATAATTATCCGCTATTCGGAGGTATGCATCTGCTTTCCTATCGTTATCTGTTGTTGCTGCGCCTTGTATAAACTGCCTAAATGCTGTCAGTGAAGCAGAATAGTTTTCTCTTTTTAAATAAGTATATCCTAAATTATAATCTGCTAATGGCCTTTTACCTATTAGAATTGCACCTGATTCCATCTTGAATGCATTGTATTTCTCAATAGCACTTTGGTAATCGCCGATTCCAAAATTGGCCTCTGCTTGCCAATAAACGGCTTCAGAAGAAAGTAATTTATCTATTTTGAAAGTCCTAGCTTCTTCAAAACTATTGATTGCTGATTCAAATGAGTTGTTATGATATAGCTCTACTCCACGATTAAATGCAATCGCTTGATACGCTTTCTTCATTTGCTCGTTCTTATTTTGAATTCTGGAAATAGAAGCCAAAGCGGCTTCATAATTTTTTGTAGTCGTGTATACATTTAGCAAAAATTCGTAGGCATCATCAACATTTGGGCTTTCTGGATATTTATCAATGTACTCGTGAAATGCACCAATCGCCTCATCATAAGGATTGTAAGAAAGTTCATAGGCCAATTTCGCATAAGACCAAAGTGCCTCCTCTTCAATTTCCTTATCAAATGCCAACTGAGATGCTGTTTTGAAAGCATTACGAGCATAATCCTTTTGACCATTTTTAATGTAAGCATCTCCTAATTGATAAAATGCTATTTGGGCAAGTGAATCTTTTTTAGACTTTACTTTACTCAAATATTTAATCGCATTTTTAAAATCACCTAATTGATAGTAACAATATCCAAATTGATAGTAATCTTCTCGGGAAGACTTTTCAATAAAATTGTAGGTTTTCAAATAGGAAACCGCACTGTCGTATTTCGCAATTTTATAAAAAGCATCTCCAATGATGTGCGCAAATTCAGACTTTCTTTTTTTAGAAATTGAAGCGTAATGAATGGGACCATATCGAGCGACCTCTTCAAATTTATTTTGGCGATATAGAATTTGACCAATATAATACGGCACAATTGTACCAAAACTTGGTGACTGATCGATTAACCGGAACCCTTCTAAAGCCAATTGAAATTGATCCCTGGAATAAGCAATGTGTGCATAATAATAGATAGCAGGAATCTTGTATTCGCTTTCTAGATCTTTCACTTCAACTAGGTTGTCCCGTGCCACTTTAAAATCTTTTGTGTAAAATGCACAATAGCCCAATTTAAAATGATACTCTAACTGTTGGTTTTCGGATAATTCGTATTTGTCTACTAATTTGAAATATTTAATCGCATCTCGATAACGTTTTCTTCTGTAATGGTGTTTTCCAAGATTAAAATAGACTTTTTTTGTTCTTACATTATCTGGATGATTATAGACAAATTGATTTAATAAATATTCTGCATCTTGATTAAAGAGTTCTAAAGCACAAACCGCTGAATAATATTCTGCATCAATTCGAATCTCGTCTTGTGGGCTTCCAATTCCTTCAATTGTTTCTTTAAACTTGTTTTGAGCTGCTTGGTACTGAGCCTTGTTGTAAAGCTCCATGCCATCTTTGAAAGGTTTGTAATCTTCGGTATATATTAAGGTCTGTTGGGCCGCAACTTGGGACCAAGAAATTACCAATAGTACGATTATATATAAAACTATTTTCACCAAATTCAGCTAATCAGATATACCAATACCAAGTTCAATAATGGAATATCCATAAAAGTACTAAGGGCGTTCAACAACAGATGCCTTTTGGCGTATAGTTATTAACTCGAGTCTGTTAAATTTATTTTGTCAATAAGTTTATTAAAATGACCTTATTGATTTTAATTATTTTTCTCAGTTTTATCAAATCCAATCCATTAAGCATGAATGACAACGCGATAATTAGCCTTTCGGATACCGTAATCAAGCAGGACAACATTACCATCTTGAACGAAGTTAATATCCAGATAAACCGAGGTGAATTCGTTTACCTAATTGGCAGAACTGGAAGTGGAAAGACTTCACTTTTAAAAACACTTTATGGCGAACTTAAACTTAAAACCGGCACAGGCAGCATTGTTAATTATAATTTAAAAGGAATAAAATCCAAGAAGATATCTGCATTGCGACGCACTATCGGAATTGTGTTTCAAGATTTTCAATTACTCATGGATCGTTCTATCCAAGAAAATCTAATATTTGTAATGAAATCCACGGGCTGGAAAGACAAAACAAAAATGAACTTAAAAGTTGACGACTTGCTGAGCAGAGTGGGCGTTGAAGGAAAACATCACCATTTACCCAGCCAGCTATCTGGAGGAGAGCAACAACGCGTTGCCATTGCAAGAGCCCTAATCAATGACCCCGAGTTAATTTTGGCTGATGAGCCAACTGGAAATTTAGACCCAATCACCAGTGATGAAATCATGAAATTACTTTTTGAAATAAGCAGCAGCGGAAAAGCCATTCTAATGGCTACACACGATTACCACATCATAAACAAATTTCCGTCGAGAACCTTAAAAACAGAATCCGGATCTGTATTAGAAATCAATTTGGCCCAAGCGGAAGAGTTTCGGTTTTAATTATCCTCTAAGGATTTAATTAAGAGCATTAACTTGTAGTAATTGAATTCTTTAATTGTTGCTTTGCCCGAAACCAACTTTTTCAACAATCGTTTTCTAGAAATAAAAAAGAGAACTTTTAAGCTCCATACATTCTTTTTTACGGACTGATAATAATTTAATAATCGGACCTCCTTGCAAAACTCCATTGGATTACTAATACTTCTTACAATTTGAACCAAATTAGTGATGCTTTCTTCCGTTTTAAAAAGGTATTCCTCATTGGTTTCTAAGTATCCATTACGAATTGGATTATCGATGTGTATGATAGGTACCGATTTCTTTTTTAACTCAAATCCAAAAAGCGTATCCTCATGTCCATAAAGCGTTAATGATTCGTCAAATCGCGTTTGCTCTAAAATATCCTTTCGCACTAAGAAATTATTGGTCATAAAAGAGCGATAAGGCAATTCCATTCTTTGAATGGTCGATTTACTTTCAGACTCAACTCCGTATTTCCACCGCAGTCTGTGTTCCAAATCAGGTGCATATTTCGCATATTCTCTACCACCGCAAACTACCGAAGCCTTACCAAGGCGAATAATGTTTAAGTAATTTTCTATGAAATCCTTGTTTTCGACTAAGGAATCACAATCCAAAAATAACAGGTAATCGTGCTTAGCGTATTTTAAAAATAAATTTCTTATCTGAGCTCTGCCCACATTTTGATCCAGCACAATTAATTTTGTAACATTATGCAACTCACTGTTTTCAACAACAAACGCTGTAGAGGCATCATCAATCAACAAAAGTTCACACTGAAGTCCTTCGATTTGTCTTAATAGCTCCTTTACAAGCGGAACAACATTGAAATTATATATCGGTATACAAATTGAAATCATTCTTTTTGTGCAACTAAAACTGTTTCATTTTGCTCGAATCCCTGACGATTTTCTAGAATGGAATTAAAATCACGTTGATCCACTAGAAAACCAGCTTTATTTAATTTATTAATTAATCCTTCTACACTATAAATTCGTACATGATCCTTTTGTCCAAAATGAATCAACCTATCCTCGGGAGTCTGAATTAAATCGTCCTCATAAATTTCCCCAATTTTAAATGGAGTTTGGATTAAACATTTCCCGCCTACTCTAAGAACTCTATATAATTCAGAGATGGCGCTATCATCCGCCTTTATGTGCTCTAAAACATGATAACAAATAATCAAATCAAAACTATTATCTTTTTTGTTAATCTGTGTAATATCGATTTTTTCATCGGCTAAAAATTCACCCTCAAAATCGGTAGTGACATACTCCTTCGCTTTAAGTTTACGTAATTTAGAAGACATCGCTTTTGAAGGAGAAAAATGAAGCACGGTCTTGTTTTCAAAAGTGTATTCTGAATCAATCATTGAAAACAACCTCCTGGTTCTTGGTAAACTACCACAATTCGGACATAGTTTATTTCCATTCGATAGAACAACAAAATCTCTTAACCCAAAGTCGCAGATATTGCAAGAATATTTTTGTCCGCTATACCTATGCGAAATCAGCTTACGGAAAAATACTTCGTGTCTTTCTAACAACTTTACAGGCAACAAGAAAATGGCCAATTTTTTTAGTTTTTCGTACACAACCTTCCTAAATTTTAATGCTCATTACTGTTTATTAAAGGATGATAAACTACGTCCAGCACCTTTGACTCGATTTCCCAATTCAATTCCGTCGCTGCTGTTTTCAGGTTATCCAGCAAATCCGTCTTGTTCATTTCTTCCACTATTAATCTTACCGTTTTTGCGATGGCCGAAGGTTCATGTGATGGTGTAATTGCACCTATCTTGTATTTTTCAACAATGGTTTTAACCTCTACAACATTAGAAGCTAAAATGGGGACTCCAGCCTGGATGTAATCAAAAATTTTATTGGGTAGGCTATAACGATAATTAATATTCGTGTCTTTATCTAATGAAACACCAACATCGGCATGAGAAGTATAGCGCATCATCACATCATATGGCTTTTTATCTATGAATGAAACATCCGACCTATTTTTCGCTCGCTCCTTTAAAAGAGGCACTACATCACCAGAGCCAATAATAAGCAAATGATAGCCCTGCAAGAAATCCATGGCCAATAACAATTCTTCAATGCCTCTATCAATATTGATTCCCGCACCTTGTACCAGAATTATCTTCTTGTCTAAGGGCATACCCAATTCTGCCTTCGTGTAGCTATTCTGTTCAATCAATTGAGGAGCCATATTTCGAACGACGTGAATTTTTTTCTGATACTTTTCTTCGTATAATTTGGCGATACTGGAATTAACCGTATAAATGTTGTCAAGTTTTGGGAATATTTTTTCCTCAATTCTCTCCCAAACTCTCTGAATTTTTGGTCTTGAAACCAGTTCTGGCACTTCTGTAAAATACTCATGAGAATCGTAAACCAATGCACAATTTCTTTTAAACTTTACTGCTGTTTTATTGGCTAAAAGTGTATCCAAATCATTAGCTACTAAAACATCTACTTTACGAAAAAGCAAATACAAAAAAAGTCGTTTGTTATACTCCGCATAAAATAGAGCCCCTTTAGAGAAAAATAGCCTCATGCGTTTGAATTTGTATGGCCTTTGCATGGGCATACTATTGGACAATCTTCTCCCTACTAAGGTGACTTTACACCCTTTATTATGTAAATAGACACAAACCTTATGAACACGCTGATCCGTCGCTAAATCATTGGTAACTGAAACTATAACTTTTTTTGCAGGCATTTGCTATCACGAAGATAAGAAACCATGGAGTTATTCAGTTAATGGTGTTAATGGAATAACTTCACAACATGCATAAATAGCACCCTTCGGTTATAGTTTTGTACTATGCTCATAGAAAAAGATAAATCGCTACAGCAATACAATACTTTTGGGATTGATGTAAAATCTAAATTGTTCGCGGCTTTCCAAACCATTGAAGATTTGCAGCAATTGTTGTCTAATGAGGTTGTTTTAAAAGAAAAAAAACTAATTCTTGGTGGAGGCAGCAATATGTTGCTAACGACAAACTACGATGGAATCGTGCTTAAAAATGAGCTCTATGGTATTGAATTAATTCACGAAGATCAAGACTACTTTTACGTAAAATCAGGAGCTGGAGAAGATTGGCATACGTTTGTTTTATTTTGCATTGAACAAGGGTGGGCAGGATTAGAAAATTTATCCTTAATACCTGGATGTGTGGGTGCAAGTCCAATGCAAAACATTGGTGCCTACGGAGTTGAAATTAAAGATCGATTCGAATATTTAGAGGCGCTAAATATGGGCACATTAGAGGTTGAGGCGTTCGAAAAAGAAGATTGTGAATTTGGATATCGCGAGAGTATATTCAAACATGCGCTCAAAGAAGAATATGTCATCACATCCGTTGTTTTTCGCCTATTCAAAAAGCCACGCATCAATACTTCTTACGGTGCAATCAATGAAGAATTACAAAAAATGAATGTCTCTGAACCCAGTATTAAAAATGTAAGTGATGCGGTAATTGCCATTCGTACTTCTAAATTGCCAGACCCCAAAAAGCTTGGGAATTCAGGTAGTTTTTTTAAAAACCCAGTAATTACTAATGTCCAGTTTTTGAAAATCCAATCCGCGTATCCAGAAATTGCTGCTTATCCAGTGGGTGACTCACATACAAAATTAGCAGCAGGTTGGTTAATTGATAACGCAGGATGGAAAGGCTATACAAAAGGCAATTATGGAGTACACAAGAACCAGGCGCTTGTGCTGGTAAATTATGGAGGTGCAACAGGAGAAGAAATTTATAACCTGAGTAATGAAATAATGCTATCCATCAAAACCAAATACGGAATAGAACTTGAAAGAGAAGTAAATGTAATCTGATAAATAATTAATTCAGTTTTCTCAATTCCATTTTTACAAAGTCTGCTAGCTCTTTAACATACTCACGTGAAAAATCAAACTTAATTCCAGCCGCAGCATATATTTCAGGAATTGACTTCGTAAACCCTAATTTTAGAGCAGCCATATACTGCTCAATAGCCTTTTGAGGATTGTTTTTATAATTTCGCCAAACTGCAATAGCTCCTAATTGAGCCATACCGTATTCAATGTAATAAAATGGCACCTCAAAAATATGCAGCTGCCGGTGCCAAGATGTTGACTTAGCCTCTTCGAAACCTGACCAATCAATATGCCCTCCAGAAAAAGAATCGTTAATGCTGTTCCATTGGTCTATTCTTTGTTCTTGTGTGTGATTCGGATTGGTATATATCCAATGCTGAAATTTATCTACAATTGCCACCCAAGGAAGTATCTTCAACAAAGTTTCAAGTTGCTCTTTTTTTGCACGCTTTAATTCCGTTTCATCAGCATAGAAAACAGCCCAATAATCCATTGAAATTAGCTCCATACTCATGGAAGCCAGTTCAGCGACTTCACTTGGTAAACTTTTAAATGCGGTCAACTTTAATTCTCTACTGAGAAAGCTGTGCACAGCATGTCCACCTTCGTGAATCATGGTTATCAAATCACGCTGAGTACCCACAGCATTCATAAAAATAAAAGGGACTCCAACTTCATACAACGGATAATTGTATCCACCTGGAGATTTTCCCTTTTTAGAAACCAAATCCAAATGCCCCATTTCCCTCATTGTCTCCAGACATTCACCAAAATAAGGATCAATTTGGTAAAATACTTTTATCGATTTATCCAGTAACTCTTCGCCAGTTTTAAATGGATTTAAAGGTGGTTTTCCTGATGGATCTATATCTAAATCATATGGTTTTAACTCACTGTAACCTAACTGAGCCTTCTTTTCTTTTTGAAACTCAGTTACAATCGGAACTATTTCTTCGGCTATGCTATCGTGAAAATTAAAGCAATCCTGAATGGAATAATCAAACCTACCCATTGCTTCAAACTTGAAATCTCTGAAATTATCAAAATTGGCATTCACAGCAACTTTATGTCTTAACTCCAGTAATGAATTAAACAAGGTATCTAAAGCTGCAACATCCTTTAATCTTCTGGCAATCATTAACTCAAAGACCATTTTTCTCCGCGTTCGATCAGCACCCTTTAACTCTTTTGCAGCTTGCTGCATTGTCACTATCTGACCATCTAACTCAACCGTTTGTCCACCCGATATGGAGCCATACTTTTGCGACTCTTTTGCAATGTCAGCAAAAAGAGAAATGTTCTCTTCTCGAAACAATTCAATTGCTTTTTTTATTCCTCTTTGATAAATCTCAAACTCCTGACCTTCTAGAAGGTCAACATATGAAGATTGCAGAAATTTCTTGTTGTAGGCATCTTCGTATGGTGCTGTTTTCGGACTAATTTCAGAAACGAAAAACGCATATGAATCAGCCAGTTGTTTATTAGATGTATCAATGGTCATTTTAATGTATCGCCAACCTGCATCTTCTTCTAGTACTGCTTCCAATTCACTGCGATCAAGCAGCCAACTCTTTAAGTCTTCGAGAGTATTAATTTTTCGATCTTTTAACTCCTCAAAATAAGGATACAAAACCTCCCAATTTGTAATTTTTAATTGCTCAGGAAGTAATTTTCTTGGAGATGGAGTGGGTATACTTATGCTAATTGTACTCATAAAAAAGGGTAATTATTCTGCTTCCGTCGTATTCGATTCATCCTCCTCAGGTGACATTATTAAAGCACCCGCTGCCTGCAAAATATTGTACCACTGAAATAATTTTTTTATGTCAGAATTATATACTCTATCCTCATCATAATCAGGTAAAATAGCGGCTAGATAATCCTTGAGATCAGCCATTTCACCTTTATGGTTTGGTCCTGCCCCTCCGTTTTCCTTATCATAGATTGATTGATAAACTTCTCTTAACGGCACGTCATCCTCTTGAGTGTAGATTGATATGTCTTCTAAGGCACTCACCTTATGGGTTGCTAACGCTGTGGTTTTTTTTCCATCAACCAAAGACTCGACTACCAAACTAGATTTGTTATTCGCCAATACTTTGAATAAGCCTGGCTTTCCTGATATTGAAATTATTCCTGATAAATCCATTTAAATACTGAAATTTAGGCGACAAATGTAACCATTTTCAACAAGCTACACCGCTAACTTCCTACTTGAATTTTTATACGATGGGATTCCTTCAAATGGTAATTAAATAAGTACGAGCCAACAAACTCATAATTTTCTATTCATTGCACACTACTTGCTGTATTTTGGAATTTCCGATAAAAATGAATGACTCTTGGTAGAAAAATTCACTTCTGCAATATAATGTTTCAACCCATTCGTAACATAAACCAATGGCGCCTGAAGACTCAAATTGTATCGAGCGACTTGATTAAATGTACTTTCATTAATAGTGACCGTTGATCGCTTAAACTCACACAATAAAACCGGCTTCCCTGCATTATTGTAACACAATAAATCAAATCGTTTACGCAGTAAGTTTACTTCAACCTCCTTCTCAACTTTCATCAAGGACAAAGGGAAGTCCCTTTCAAAATGTAAAAAACAAATGGCATGCTGTCGAACCCATTCCTCCGGAGTTAATTGAACAAATTTCTTTCTAACAATATCAAAAATTTGCGTTCCTTTAGTGTTCCGTTTGACATTAAATTTGTATTCTGGAAATTCTAATTTTTCCATAGTCAAGCTAAGGTAACATTTATGATAAATAAAAAAGAAATCGTTGACAATTGGCTACCCCGATACACCGGATTAGCCCTGAATAAGTTCGGTCAGTATATACTCCTCACCAACTTTAATAATTATGTTAAAATTTTTGCTGAACAGCAAGGAGTGCCCATTGAAGGTAGCAATAAAGCCATGCCAAATGCAACTTCTAGGGGTATTACCATTATTAATTTTGGCATGGGAAGCGCCAATGCAGCAACCATCATGGATCTCTTAGCCGCAGTAAAACCGAAAGCAGTCCTGTTTCTAGGCAAGTGCGGAGGATTAAAGAAAAAAAACAAAATTGGTGACGTTATATTACCGATTGCAGCTATCAGGGGCGAAGGAGCAAGCAACGATTATTTCCCACAAGAAGTGCCAGCACTGCCTTCCTTCAACCTTCAAAGAGCTGTTTCCCATGTTGTTCGAGAGCATGAAATGGACTATTGGACCGGAACTGTTTACACCACAAACAGACGAGTTTGGGAGCACGATATTGAATTCAAATCCTATTTGCAGAAAATTCGAGCGATGGCCATAGACATGGAAACGGCTACCATTTTTACTGTTGGTTTTGCCAATCACATACCGACTGGCGCACTATTATTGGTGTCCGACCAGCCCATGATTCCTGAAGGTGTTAAAACAGAAAAAAGTGACGAACTTGTGACCACTCAATTTGTTGAAAAGCACATTGCTATTGGCATCGAAGCATTAAATGAATTAATCAATAACGGCATTACTGTTAGGCACCATAGATTTGAATGATGGACTACAATACACTAATTAAAGCGCTAAAGGCAAAGGAATACAAACCCATCTATTTCCTTCAAGGAGAAGAGGCTTATTTTATTGATGAAATCGCAAAAGAAATAGAACAAAATGCTTTAGAAGAGCACGAAAAAGATTTTAATCAAACTATTTTTTACGGCAAAGATACTACGACCGATGCCATTATGGATGCGGCCAAACGCTATCCGATGATGGCCGAAAGACAAGTCATTATTATAAGAGAAGCACAGCACCTTAAAAAACATTTAGGTGATTTTAAAGAATACCTAGAAAAGCCTTTAGATAGCACCATCCTAGTCTTTTGTTACAAATACGGCAAACTTGATGGTCGAACTGAAATGGCAAAGCTTTTTGCCAAAACGTGCTTGTTTACTTCTTCAGCTTTAAAAGAATACGAGGTGCCCAACTGGGTGGCAAATCACGTTCAATTGAAAGGCTTCAAAATAGATCAAAAGACCGCCGTTCTTATCTCCGATTATTTGGGAAATAATCTTCAAAAAATTGCCGGTGAAGTAGAGAAGCTAGCGCTTGTTGTTAAACCAGGTGAGCGCATTACTCCTGTAATTATCCAAAAGCACATCGGATTAAGTAAAGATTACAATCCTTTTGAATTGCAGGATGCATTGCTAAAACAGGACGTTTTAAAAGCAAATAAAATTATTAATTACTTCGCAAAAAATCCGAAAGAAAATCCAGACGTATTTGTCATTGCAATCTTATTCGGCTTGTTTCAAAAATTAATGAAAATTCATTTTGCAAAAAACAAAAACAACGATTCCGCGCTGGCAAAAGAAATTAAAACACATCCCTTTTTTATTAAGCAGTATAAACTGGCTTTGAATTTTTACAGCCCAAAACGATTAGCCTACATCATATCCTTATTACGCAATGCTGATTTGCAAGCTAAAGGAATTGGAAAAGAAACTAATCCACCGGGAGAATTATTGAAGCAATTGGTTTTCCAAATACTTCATTAACCTTTGCCTAAATTTAATACCCCGTTCCACTAATCAAAAGCCTCTGTTCGTTATCCTTAGACGCTCCTTACCTACTAAATAGTAATTTCACCGCTGGTACATTGGCAAGAATCAGCATCCAATCTTAACTTATCTTCGCTAGATATTGCTATTTTTGCCCACTTATTAAAAGCACGATGAGATATATAATAACAACGGTTCTTCTTTTATTCTTAAGTCAAATTGCCTGTGCTCAAGGCGCTAGTCTCAAAGGATTTGTTTACAATAAGAAAACAAAAAAACCCGTGGAATATGCTGATGTCAAAATTATGGGTACAAGTCCACTCAAAGCCTTCAGCACAAAAGACAATGGATATTTTATTATACAAAATATTCCACCCGGCACGTACAACGTAGTTATTGAAGAATTTTATCATAAAGAACAATCGATTGAAATAACCTTCAAAAAAGGAAAAACTTATAATCAAAAATTCTACATAGAAGATGCCAATGTTATTGAGGGGGTCGATGTTGTAAGAACAAAAAGAGAAGATACCACTAGGGTCGGAATTTCTGTTTTTAAAATTGATAAAGAAGACATTCTACAAATACCAACGAC
This sequence comes from uncultured Flavobacteriales bacterium, assembly GCA_905480225.1. GTDB lineage: Bacteria > Bacteroidota > Bacteroidia > Flavobacteriales_D > Parvicellaceae > UBA10066. The sequence continues at coordinate 25,365 of CAJQPO010000080.1, forward strand.
TGGAGGAGATGCGGACATTGCTTCCTATTTTGGGGTAACTCCCGGTGTCATTTCTACAGGAGACCAAGGTGGACAGTTTTATGTGCGAGGAGGTTCTCCTGTTCAAAATAAAGTTTTACTAGACGGCATGACCATCTACAACCCTTTTCATTCTATTGGGTTTTTCTCCGTATTTGAGACTGAAATTATTGAATCGGCAAAAATTTATACAGGAGGGTTTAGTGCTGAGCATGGTGGTCGAATCTCTTCTATTATGGACATTTCTACTAGAGGCGGAAATACCGAGAGTCAGCATGGACGTGCTTCTTTATCACCCTTCATGGCGAAGCTTTTAATTGAAGGTCCCATAAAAAAGGCAAATGACGATGGTGACGGTAGTATTTCATACATCTTAACAGGTAAGCACTCTTATTTAGAGCAATCATCTAAATCATTATACAAGTATGTTAATGACACGGCAGGTTTGCCATTTAACTTCACAGATATCTACGGGAAAATTTCAGTAAATAGCCGGTCGGGTAGCAAAATCAATCTTTTTGGCTTCAACTTTACGGATAGGGTGAAATACAAAAGTATTTCAGATTTAAAATGGGACAGTTATGGAGTAGGTGCAAATTGGCTATTAGTCCCTCCGGGTTCACCTGTATTAGTAGGAGGTAAATTGTCCTATTCTGATTATAAAATATCTATGGCTGAGGGAGAACTTGAGCCGCGAACGAGTCGTGTAAACGGGTGGGATTTCGGTTTTGACTTTAAGTATTTTTTCGGAGAAAACGAATTAAAATATGGTGTTGAAATTGCAGGGTTTACAACAGACTTCCAATTCTTTAATTCCGTTGGAAGGTCAATTACACAGCGTGAAAATACAACACAACCATCTGCCTATATTGATTTTACAATAAACAAAGGGTTATGGGTGATCAATCCATCCTTTAGAGCTCAATATTATGCTTCTTTGAATAATTTTTCACCAGAACCTAGGTTAGGTGTGAAATACAATTTAAGTGAGCGATTAAGGCTAAAGGGTTCTGCTGGAATCTATTCTCAGAACCTCATTTCTGCAACGTCAGATCGTGATGTTGTTAACTTATTTTATGGATTTGTTTCTGGGCCAGAAGATTTACAAAACGATTTGATTAATCAAGACGGCACGGTAAAAGAACTTACACACAAACTGCAAAAAGCAAATCATGCTATTGCCGGTTTTGAATTAGATATTTCTAATACCGTAACCGTAAATGTTGAAGGTTATTACAAGTGGTTTACACAATTAACCAATCTCAATCGAAATAAAATCTTTGAGGACAATGAATCCAATGCTTCTCGTCCTGATATCCTGAAAAATGATTTCATCATTGAAACGGGCGAAGCAAGAGGAGTAGACTTTGTTATTAAGTACAGAAAGAACAAATTGTACTTATGGGCCGTCTATTCACTGGGTAAAGTAGAACGTTGGGACGGTCTAGTAAATTATGCACCAATATTTGACAGAAGACACAATGTCAACTTGTTAGGTGCATTCAAATTCGGTGAAGATGAAAGTTGGGAAATTAATGCACGATGGAACTTTGGGTCTGGCTTGCCCTTTACTCCTCGAGCAGGATATTATCATTCTATTCCTTTTGAAGATGGAGCCAACACAGATATTACTGCTACTAATTCGGATGAGCTTGCTACTATTTATGGTGATTTGAATACATCAAGGCTGCCTACTTATCATCGTTTAGACCTTACCATTAAGAAACGAATTCAGTTCAAAGAGTACTCTAAAATGGAGATTAATGCTGGTGTCACTAATGTATACAGTAGGAAGAACCTCTTTTACGTGATTCCTGAAAAGAATGAAATCATTTATCAGCTCCCTTTCATGCCAAGTATTGGAATGGCAATTACATTTTAAATTGTGATTAAATTTAATTTTTAGGGTTAATTCTATTTTTAAAACTACCTTTACACCCCGTATTTCAATGCGTAAATTACGGGCATGTCAAATTCTACCAAGTACGTTTTTGTTACCGGCGGTGTAACGTCATCCTTAGGAAAAGGAATCATTTCTGCTTCACTTGCAAAATTATTGCAGTCAAGAGGTTTTAGTGTGACCATTCAAAAACTAGATCCCTATATTAATGTAGATCCAGGAACATTAAACCCATATGAGCACGGAGAGTGTTTTGTAACAGATGACGGAGCGGAAACAGACCTTGACTTAGGACATTACGAACGATTCTTGAATGTCCCAACTTCTCAAGCCAATAACGTAACAACGGGTAAAATATATCAATCTGTTATTGAAAAAGAAAGGCGTGGAGAATATCTTGGCAAAACGGTTCAAATCATTCCTCACATTACCGATGAAATCAAAGAGCGAATACAAATTCTTGGCAAGAAAGGCACGTACGAATTTGTAATAACGGAAATTGGAGGTACCGTAGGTGACATTGAATCTCTTCCGTACATCGAAGCGGTTCGACAACTAAAATGGGAATTGGGCGGCGACGCTATGTTTATTCATTTGACATTAGTTCCTTATCTAGCTGCTTCTGGAGAATTAAAGACTAAACCTACTCAGCACTCAGTTAAAACATTGTTAGAGTATGGTGTGCAACCTGATATCTTGGTATGCCGAACAGAGCATCACTTATCGAGAGAATTGCGTAATAAAATTGCCCGATTCTGTAATGTTGACCCTGATGCAGTAATTGAATCCATTGATGCCAAGTCAATCTATGAAGTTCCGATGTTAATGAAAGAGGAGAAACTAGATGACGTAGTACTGAGAAAATTAAAAATGCCGTCTACTGTTCCGCCAGACCTAGACAACTGGGCAACATTCTTGCACAAATGGGGGAATCCAGCAAAAACCGTTCGGATTGGTTTAATCGGAAAATATGTAGAGCTAAAAGATTCTTACAAATCCATCGCAGAATCTTTTATTCATGCTGGTTCTTCTAATCAAGTAAAAATAGACGTTAGATGGATTCATTCTGAAAAATTAAATGATGAAAATGTCGGAGTAATGCTTGATGGTCTTTCGGGTATACTTGTTGCACCAGGTTTTGGTTCTAGAGGAATTGAAGGTAAAATATGTGCAGTAAAACATGCTAGAGAATACCAAATTCCATTTTTAGGCATATGCCTTGGGATGCAATGTGCAGTTATTGAGTTTGCTCGAAATGTTCTGAATCACAAAGACGCACACACTACTGAAATTGATGAAACGACAAAGTATCCGGTCATTCACATCATGGATAATCAGAAAAACATTGTGAATAAAGGAGGAACCATGAGACTGGGTGCTTACCCTTGTAAATTATCAAAAGGTTCGATCATTAAAGAAGCATATGGAAGAACCGAAATTTCTGAAAGACACAGACACCGATTTGAATTTAACAACGAATACATAGCTGAATTTGAAAATGCCGGAATGATCGCTTCAGGTATCAATCCTGAAGGTGGCCTAGTGGAGATTATTGAATTGAAAGACCATCCCTGGTTTGTAGGAGTTCAATTTCATCCCGAATACAAAAGTACGGTTGCCAATCCTCATCCTATCTTTAATGCTTTTGTAAAAGCTACCGTTCGCGTTAGTGAACCGATAAAGTCTTAAATTTTGCAACAATTATTGGCCCGTCTCCTTCTAATTCGGCATTAATATCACGTATAACCTAAATTATGGCTTTCGCAGGTGGTTTAAATAGCTATATTTGCGCCCTATTATTCTTACATTGAAATGGATAAAAATACTGTAATAGGCCTGGTGATAATAGTACTCATTCTAGTGGGGTATTCATGGTTGAATCGAGAAACTGAAGAAGAATTCAAAGCACGTGTTGAAATGGAACGAGAAGCCTTCGTTCAAGATTCATTGGCTCGATTAGAGATTAGTTCTTCAGCCGCAACAAACAACAACAATTCGCTCAATAATTCTCTGAGTAACGATACCACCACAACCGAATTAGAAATAATAAATTCGGCAATCATGCCTACTAGAACAACGATAGATTCCACGGTCTATAAGTTGACTGTTGCAACCAACCAAACCGTTGATCCAAATTCTGATAGTGCCTACTTTTGGTCCATTTACGACTCTCTTTATATCTATAATCAAAATCAAAAAATAGCCGCCAAAGCAAATCGAAAATATGGCGTATTCGCTCCAGCAAACGATCAACAAGAAGAAGCTCATTATTTTATCGAAAATGATAAGATAAAGCTGAAATTATCTTCGAAAGGCGGGCAAATTGTAGAAGCTCATGTGAAAGGATACAAGACCTATAATAGCTACATAGATTCTGCTTCAGAATCTACCAGTATTCAATTATTCGATGAGGATTCAACATTTCAAAATTTACTACTATCCCCTAATGGAACAACTGAATTTTTGAATACAATCGACCTTAATTTTGTTGCATCAGAAATCAATGAAACCAGTATTAAATTAAGGGCCATTACCGCAAACCCAGATAAGTATTTGGAATTTCACTATCACTTAGATACCAATTATGTAGTGAATTATGACATTAATTTCGTTGGATTGGATCAAGATATTGATGGAAATAAAATAGACTTCAATTGGGACATGAAAGGTCTTTCGACAGAAAAATTAGTATCACAAGAAAGAACCATTTGTGGTATTTTCTACAAATGCAAGGGAGACTCTC
>CAJQPO010000081.1 GCA_905480225.1 uncultured Flavobacteriales bacterium
CATCGGAAGGAAGTTCTCTATTAAATTTGGAATGGAAGCTACCTTCTTTCAAAAATCTTTGGATTGGAGTAAACTAACTTTTGGAGATATGATTGATCCAAGAAGAGGATTTGTTTACCGAACGAATGATATACCTCGAGGTGGAAGTACCAGTGGGATTGATTTTGCTGCGGGTATAATTGGTTATTCTGATGTTTTCTATATGGGGGTTGCAGCCCATCATTTGACAGAACCTAATGAATCATTGATTCTTGGAGAGAGTAAGCTTCCAATGAAAATTACCGGGCATATTGGAGCAAACATTCCGATCGATGGTCAAACGGCTAGTAAATATTCTAAAGGAGGAACGTCTATATCTCCTAATGTTTTATTCAGACAACAAGATAATTTCACGCAGCTTAATATGGGTATTTATATTAAAAAAGACGCCATTGTTGGAGGTGTTTGGTACCGGAATAAAGATGCTTTTATTGCAACATTAGGAATAAATACAGAATATTTGAAAATAGGTTATTCTTATGATGTGACGATTTCTAAATTGGGCGCCGGAACTGGAGGAGCGCATGAAATAACATTAGGTATTGACTTCACTTGTAAGCCAAAGAAAAGAACGTTTAGAACAATTAGCTGTCCGTCGTTTTAATTTTTAAATACTGGATGTCCGTCGATATACGTTCTGATTACTTGAGTTCGTAAAATGTCATCTTCTTCACAGGACATGATGTCTCTGTTCAAAATGACAAAATCAGCTAACTTTCCGATCTCCAAAGAGCCTTTGACCTTTTCTTCAAAATTAGCGGTAGCCGCCCAAATAGTCATTCCTTTCATTGCATTAAGTCTTGATAAAGCATCTTCAATTTGAAAACCATTTTTTGGCTTTCCATCTAAGTTTTTCCTAGCTACTGCGGCATAAAAGGTTTCAATAGGAGAAATGTTTTCAATTGGAAAATCGGTGCCTAGCGCAATCATACCATTTTGACTTCGAAGTTTTTCATAGGCATAGCCGTATTTAAGTCGCTCTGCTCCAACTCTTAAAACGGCCCACCTTATATCGGATGTCGCATGTGTTGGTTGAACAGAAGGAATGATGTTAAAACGTTTAAATAAGTTTATGTCGTCATGATGAACGAGCTGTGCATGTTCAATCCTCCATCTTTTATCATTGTTTGTCTGAAGAACTTCACCATAGATCTTCATAATTAGGCGCGCAGCGGAATCACCAATACAATGGGTGTTCATTTGAAATCCAGCTTTATACAATGCTTGAGCTTTTGTCTTAAAATAGACTTCATTACTTAACAACATACCATAATTACTTGTGTCATCTTTATAAGGTCTCAATAGGCAAGCACCTCTAGATCCCAAAGCACCATCTCCGTAGAATTTGAATGACCTTACATTCAATTTGTCGGTTTTTATCGGCCCATTTTTTAAATAATGTGCAAAATTTTCTTCGTTATCAGTAAGCATGGCGTAAATTCTCATTTTCAAACTCCCACTTTTGTGGAGGGCTTGAATAGCTTCAATCTCTGCCTTTTTTAACCCGGCGTCGTCAATAGTAGTAAGTCCTACCTCAAAGCAATTAGCTTGTGCCTTAAGCAATGCTCTTTTCTTTTGGTTAATCGTTGGGGCAGGAATCAATCTAAGCACACTGTCTACTGCATTATCAATCAGTATCCCGGTTAGCTCGTTATTAATGCTTTCGATGTGTCCGCCGGCAATACTTGTGGTGCTTGTAATACCAGCAATGTCAAGAGCTGTGCTGTTAACCAGCGCTGCATGCCCATCAATCCTTCTAATAATCACAGGTTGATTGGGGAACAAAGAATCCAATCGTTGCTTATTCGGGTAGTTGGTGTTTTTCCAGGTAGTTTGATCCCATCCTCTGCCTTCAACCCAGCCGAGTGTGTCATTGATTTGAAATTGACTTAAAGCTAAAAGAACTTCATCAAAGGAACGACAAGCCTTCAGATTGATTTGTTGTAAGCTTAGTCCATAACCTAGAAAGTGACAATGAGCATCAATAAAACCAGGGTAAATGGTCATTAATTGTGCATCATAAGCACTCGAATAGCTGTATTTATTCAAAATTTGTCGTTCCGGTCCTAATTCAAGAATTTTACCATCTTTAATGGCCATTGCCTCAAACATTTCATGACTGTTATTCATTGAATAAATCTTAGCATTGTGAATTACCAGATCACAGTCAACTTGTTTCATGCAAGAAGAAAGAAAAATGAGTATGAAGCCAAAGAGGTATAATTTTGAGGTAAACATGATTGCGTTTTAATTTACATTTCTTTCAAATACAACTTCTTGTTGTGTAATAATAAACAAAGAATCATTAACATAACCAATCCGGGTACTTTGTATCGTACTAAGGCGCCTGCAACCGGTGTTGTAAGTCCGAGAATGAGATAGAGAACAGCTACAAACAGAACAATGAACCAAACATATTCGCGTTCAGGTCCAGCTCTGCCGCGAATAATACAATAAATTAGGAAGGATAGAATCAAAAGGTTTTCTATAAAAGCAATCCATTGGAAAACATTGGATTTTGAATGGGGAAGGGGTTGAATGATTGCGTTAACCATCGATTTCGGTGCGCACGACATGACAGCGCTCCAATTTCGTTCAATTTGCGTATCATCGTAAAGACTTTTTGCATCCATTTTTTCGGCGTACCGAATCATGTCGTTTCTTTTTCCAGCAATTAAACCAGCAAAATGATAATCCGGTTTTACACTACTAATAACAAAAGCAGCAATGAGGCAAATGCCTAGTGCCGACAGATATCGAAGTCCAATTAACCGATCTGTAAAGAGCTTAAATGAATAACCCAGCATAACTGGAAGAAGTGGAATTAAAACATAGTATTTTGTGATGAATAAAAAGTACATCGAGACCAGTAATAGCGGGCAATAAATCCACTTTTTCTTTGAAACTATTTGCTGCAAACAAAATACGGTACTCCCGAGAAAAAGAAAAAGTAGCGCTTCTTTCAGATTCCCAGATGTCCATAATAAAATCGAAGGGAGAAGAAACACCAAGAATAAGGAGAGAATCTTTTGCCCTTGCTTTATGGGATTAAATGTTTTTAACAATAACGTTGTGCCGATAAGGGAAAAAAAACACATAACAATACTATGTATGTGGTACGACCCAAAAGAAATCAAATGCAGGATGGCATTTATTCTAATCATAGTACGGTTATTATTAAAAACAATACTGTCGTAGGTTTTATACCAATTCGTCATGTTGTCATAATACAATTCTCGGAACTCTTGGCCTTCGCAGTTCACACCAAAGAGCATCTGAAAAAAGTGCTTTTTAGAATCGAAAAATGCTTCGTACATTACTTTGCTATCGTCAAAGTATTTGAAAATATCAGCTTCAGATCGTACGGTATAGTGTTTGGTATATATCCAATATAATCCAAATCCAGCCATGATTTTAAGAATGAATATAATCTGAAACCATTTTCTGTTGATGGTATTGAATTGAAATAACGACCATTTTTCAATGATGAAAAGGAAACCAATACTGTAGATAGCAATTAGTACATATTGCAAGGCCATGAACAAATATAAAAAGGTTCGTTAGATGTTGAAAAAATCGAATGCTTTTAGGTCTCCACAAAAAGGCTTTAATTACCTTTGTGCACGAATATCAAGAAGTAATCGTATAGACTCAATTAGAAAAATGGAAGTTACTAAAAAGCAAGAATTAGCTACATTAGAACAAGCTCAAGAATTAGGCCTGTTACCAGAAGAATTTGATCAGATTAAGGAGATCTTAGGAAGAACACCAAATTTTACGGAAATGAGTATTTTTTCAGTGATGTGGTCTGAACATTGCTCTTATAAGAATTCCATAAAATGGCTTAAAACGTTACCTAAGGACGGACCTCATATGTTGGTTGAAGCTGGTGAAGAAAATGCTGGATTAGTGGATATAGGAGGCGGATTAGCGTGCTGTTTTAAAATTGAATCACACAATCATCCAAGTGCATTGGAACCCTATCAAGGAGCAGCAACGGGTGTTGGAGGAATAAATAGAGATATTTTCACAATGGGTGCTAGACCAATCGCACAACTGAATTCGCTGCGATTTGGTGATCCTTCTTTGCCGAAAACAAAATGGCTAGTAAAAGGAGTGGTTAAAGGAATTGGCGATTACGGAAATTCATTTGGTGTTCCAATTGTAGGAGGAGAAGTTTTTTTTGACGAGAGTTACAATACTAACCCATTGGTTAATGCTTTTTCAGCTGGAATCATGGATGCCAGTAAAATGATGTCGGCAACTGCTTCTGGACCAGGAAACCCAGTTTATATTGTGGGTTCATCTACTGGTAAAGACGGTATCCATGGAGCTGCATTTGCATCTAAAGACATTACGGAAGACTCTGTCAATGATTTGCCATCTGTTCAAGTAGGAGACCCTTTTCAAGAAAAGCTATTATTAGAAGCAACTTTGGAATTAGCTGAAACGGATGCTGTAGTGGGCATGCAAGATATGGGTGCAGCAGGCATCACTTGTTCTACATCAGAAATGAGTGCTGCAGGTGGAGTTGGAATGATCATTGACTTGGATAAAGTGCCAACGAGACAAGAAAACATGAAAGATTGGGAAATTTTACTTTCCGAGTCTCAGGAAAGAATGCTGGTTGTAGTGGAAAAGGGAGCTGAAGCTGTAGTAGAAGCAATTTTTGAAAAATGGGATTTGAATTGTGAAGAAATAGGAGTAGTAACAGATACTGGAATTTTGGAGTTTTGGATGCATGGAGAGATTTGTGCGACACTTCCTGCTGAACCTTTAGTTTTGGGTGGTGGTGCACCAGTATATGAAAGAGAATATTCGGAACCTGCTTACTATTCGGAGTTTAAGAAGTTTGATATATCAACAGTGGAGCAGCCATCAGATTTAAAAGAGGTGGCAGAATTCATGCTGTCGCATCCGAACATTGCGTCTAAAAAATGGGTTTCAGAACAATATGATTCAATGGTTGGAACAGCGAATATGAGTACCAATGCTCCTTCAGACGCTGGTTTGGTCAACATTAAAGGAACCAATAAAGCATTGGCAATGACCGTAGATTGTAATTCCAGATATGTACATGCCGATCCTGAAAAAGGAACTTCAATTGCCGTAGCTGAATCAGCAAGAAATATTGTCTGTTCTGGTGGTATACCTTCGGCTATTACAAATTGCTTGAATTTTGGAAACCCATACAACCCTGAAAGTTATTGGCATTTTGTAGGAGCGATAAAGGGAATGAGCGCAGCGTGTATTAAATTCAGTACTCCTGTAACGGGTGGCAATGTGAGTTTTTATAATCAATCGGTTACCGATGAGGGAGAGGAGCCAGTGCTTCCGACACCAACAATTGGGATGTTGGGTGTAGTAGAGAATAAGGATCAGACCATGTCAATGAATTTTAAATGCAAAGGAGATTTAATCTTTTTAATTGGTAAGGCAGTAGAAGATATAGGTTCTTCAGAATACTTATACAGCTATCATGGAGTAAAAGGCTCTAGTGCTCCATATTTTGACTTAGAGGAGGAATTTGCTATGCAGGAGGCGGTAAAAGGATTAATTCAAAATAAATTAATTAATGCTGCTCATGATTGTGCAGATGGTGGTTTATTCGTTACTCTTTTTGAAATGGGCCTGCAGGAAAATTTAGGCTTTGATGTTATCACGGATTCTGAGATAAGAGAAGATGCTTATCTTTTTGGGGAAGCACAAGGAAGGGTTTTAGTAACCTTAGACGAAAATACAGAAGAAGAATTCATTGATTATATGATCGAATGTGGCACGCCTTTTACTCTTTTGGGGCACGTTACCAGAGGTAAGATGGTGGTAGATGAGAAGCATTTTGGATTTGTTGAAGAAGTTAGGTCCGGTTACGACAACAAGATTGCAGAGCTCATGAACTAGAAAGCATCGAGTATTTGAAAACCGTTTCAAGTTGTAATTTGGGAATTCTAGGTTTTTTCATAACGTTCTAGTTTGCCGTTTCTAACGATGTAATTATTTCCCATAAATGTGAAGGTTCTTCCTTCATTATACTGAGTAAGAAAAAGTAAATCTTCTTCCATCGTGTGAATAGAGCCTTTAGTTTTATAGGCAAGGTTTAAATAGGCAGTTCGTATGGTATGGTTATTTCTCACGCCGCAAAGAATCACATGTACAGGCTTTTTTATATTATCCAAAAGTGCAGTATCTCTTGGGGGTGCATTGTTGTCGGCAATTAAAACGATGTTTTTGGATTGGCTGAATTTTTCACAACCTTTTTCGATGGCTTCCAGGTCGTTCTCAACCAATTCGGTATTGCCTGTACTATTATTCATGGCTTTAGCTGCCGTATTGAGAATTCCAGCAAACCCAACTGAATTTTTGCAGTAGTATATTCCGCCTGTTTTACCTATGTATTTCTTGGTTTTTTTCCCATCACCATCATTGAAAAAGACATAGTTCTGAGTGCTGTACTTTTCATAGTTTAACCTTAACCAAAGAAGAATTTGCTTGGTATAGGGATACATGCTCCCGGTAACGTCTGTCACTATTAGTTGGTTTTTCCAATAGCTGTATTTCTTTAATTTGTTTACGGCAATTTTGAATTCACTGCGTGCATGGATTTCATATTTAAATAGATGGTAGCCATATGCTATTAAAGTATCTATTTGAAAAATAGGTTTAAAATTTTTTGGATGATTGGTCTTGGAGTCGTGATTTAATTCTCTATCCAATATTTTACCTAAATTTTGATTAGGCAATTCGAATGAGATGATAAATCCGGTAAAAAGTTGACGTCTAGCCTCTGCTTTGGTTTGTATGCAGATTTCAAATGAGATTTCTGGGGCGTATTGTTCTAAACGTCTTGCGAAAGCATTTGAAAGTAATGTTATTCTTTTTCTATTGAGCTCTTTTTGCGATAATTTACAAGGATTGTCTGCATAGGAATAGGTAATCTTTCTAATCATGCCCGGTCTTATTCTTCGCACCTGATCAAGTTCGAATGAGGTATTCGCTTTATTAAAATAGAAAGGTATAATGAGTTCCTTTATACCAAACTCTTTTTTTACTACGTAAATCTCCTTTTCATATTTGTAATTAAAAAATGAGTTTAAATCGATTGCACTTACCTTTAAAGAAAGGATTAGGGTGATTGCTGCAAGGAGTATGGCACGTGTCATAAGTGTTTATTACGTGTAATACGACAACACTCAAAAAGAAACAACTTCTATTGGAAATATTAAAAAATGGAAAGCGTGTTGAAGGATTAATTAAGAGTAACTGCTTCCTGAATAATGCTAACTTTTCCAGGATATTGCTCTAATGCCTTTTCAATGCATTCAACAGCTTTTATTAAGGCGTCTTTGTTAAGCACATACGCCAGTCTTACCTCTTGAGTGCCGTTCCCGTGAGTAGCGTAGAATCCAGTGGCTGGTGCCAACATAACGGTTTGATTCTCATGGTTAAATTCTTCTAGTATCCATTGGCAAAATTTATCGGCATTATCAATAGGAAGCTTCGCGATAGCATAAAAAGCACCGCTAGGTTTAGGACAAACTACTCCTGGAATTTTATTCAACCCATTCACTAGAATGTTTCTGCGCTCAACATATTCTTCTTTTACATCGTCGAAATAAGATTGCGGCGTGTTCAGTGCTGCTTCACCAGCAATTTGGCCAAATGTCGGTGGGCTTAGCCGTGCTTGCCCGAATTTCAATGCCATATCAAGAACTTCTTGATTTTTAGTGACTAATGCACCAACTCTGGCACCGCACATGCTGTAACGTTTGGACACTGAATCAATAACAACTACGTTGTTTTCAACTCCTTCTAGCTGAAGGGTTGAGTGCGGTACAGCGCCATCGTAGCAAAATTCTCTATATACTTCATCAGAAAACAAGAATAAATCATGTTTTTTAACCAGGTTTCTTATGGTTTCAAGTTCTTCTTTGCTATACAAATATCCTGTTGGATTTCCAGGATTACAAATCAGAATTCCTTTAGTTTTAGGGGTAATTAATTTTTCAAAATCTGCTATTGGAGGCAAGGCGAATCCGTCTTCAATTTTAGCTGTTACTGGAACAACTTTCACTCCGGTAGTGGTAGAAAAGCCATTATAATTAGCATAAAATGGTTCGGGAATTATAACCTCATCTCCGGGGTTAAAGCACGTTTGCATGGCGAAAATTAATGCTTCCGAACCTCCAGTTGTTACAATGATATTATTGAAGTCAACATCAATCCCAAAATCAACATAATATTGTGCCAGTCCTTTGCGGTATGATTCAAATCCAGCGGAGTGGCTGTATTCAATGACTGATCGCTTTATGTTTTTTATTCTGTCAAGAACTATTTGAGGTGTGCTGATATCAGGTTGTCCAATGTTCAAATGATAGACTGTTCTACCTTTTAATTTCGCTTGTTCTGCAAATGGAACTAATTTCCTGATTGGAGAGGCTGGCATTGCCAGAGCCTTTTCAGAAATTGATGGCATGGTAATCGGTATTAGGCTATATTATGTTCGGCTTTGGGATTTCCTAACTTTTTGAGAAAAATAAAATGGGAAATTATGGCCCCAGTAAATGTCTTTTTCTGATAATATGGCAAGTTGAATTCCTTCGCTGTTTTTTTAACAATGTTTGAAATTTTTCTATAGTGAACATGGCAAACATCAGGAAATAAATGATGTTCTATTTGAAAATTCAAACCACCAACATACCAGGACAAAGGTAAGTTTCCTTTAGCGAAATTGCATGTTGTTCGCAATTGATGAATGGCCCAGATTTCCTTCATTTCACCTTTTTCGGTAGGCAACGGGTAGGTACATTCGTCCATAACATGCGCAGGTTGGAAAACCAATGCTAAAATAATTCCAGCAACATAATGCATACCAAAGATTCCCAAAGCTACTTGCCACCAGGTAGTTTCTATACCGTGGTATTGGTTTAATACCAAATAAGGTACAACAAACATGTATCCCCAATACAATACCTTCGTAATAATTAGGATTGTAAATTCTTTAGCGAAAGTCGTTTGAAAGCCTTCAATAAGTCCTTTTTTCTTGAATCTATATAATTGCGTAAAATCTTTATTTACAATCCAAGTAAAAGACATTAATCCGTAAAATATCCAAGCATAAAAGTGTTGAAATTTATGAATCTTCCTCAATTTCGCATGCGGAGAAAATCGTAAAATCCCTGCTGGATCAATATCTTCATCATGACCTTCTATATTGGTAAATGAATGGTGTAAAACGTTATGCTGAATTCTCCAATTAAGAGAATTTCCACCTACAACATTCAGAATATATCCAATGAATTTATTAGACTTTCTGTTTTTGGAATAGGAACCATGGTTGGCGTCGTGCATAATGGAAAGGCCAATTCCAGCTAGACCTGTCCCCATAATGAGGGAAATGACCAGTAGTGCCCAACTAGAGGTAAACAAGCCACTAATAATTAAGCCATAAGGAACGAAATATAGTAGCAACATGAAAACGGATTTTGATATCATTTTACCGTTGCCAAACTTGGATATGTTATTTTCTTTAAAATACCCATCTACTCTAGATCTAAGCGTTTGATAAAAGTTAGAATCGTCTTTGGTTGGAAACTGAACTGATTGCATGTGGTTTTATTTTACAGTACAAAAGTACTTCTAATAATGTGCAAACCAATGCAAAATTCTATCGTTTTAGACCAATACTTGTTAAAAATCTATAAAGATTTAAACAATAAAGCTCATTATTCATTGATTATCAGAACTTTAAACCTGAGTTTAGTTGGATTTTTATTTGTGTTAGAAAAGACAGAAAGTACTCGATTTTGAAATTCAGATTTATTTTTGGTGTCAAAAGACATATGGATTACCCCATTTTTGCCAGGATCTACAGGTTTTGTTGAAAAAGAGTACTGAGTGCAGGGACAGGAAACCTCTATTTTATTAATTACTAAGGGTTTATCACCAATGTTGGTGAAAATAAAATCGTGCTCTAATAATGTGCCGACTTTAGTTTTTTGAAATTTGTGAATAGGTTGTTCAAACAAAAATTCCGCCTGAGCTATAGCCCAAGCGGAATTTAATGTTAAAATAGTTATAAAAATAAGTGTTCTAATTGATTGGATTTATTTAGCAGGAACTGGCGTTGCAGCTGGCGCCTGTGCAAGAATATTTCCTTTAATGCGAATTACTTTTGTTGGTGTGTTAGTTGCATTAGAAGTAATAGTAACCGATTTGTTAATTGCTCCAATTCGTTTAGTATCATACTTCACTTTCACTTCTTGACTACCTCCTGGTGCAATGGGCGCTTTGTCACATTGCGGAACAGTGCATCCACATGATCCCTTGCAAGCAGAAATAATGAGTGGTGCGGTACCTGTATTTTTAACGATAAAGACGCATTCTCCATTTGCCCCTTGCTTTATAGTTCCGTAATCATGGACTTCTTTATCCAAGGTTAATTCTTGGGCATTAATGAATTCAAATGAAAGAATTCCAACGAGTACGAGTGCGATTGTTACTATTCTATTTTTCATGTTAATTTATTTTCTATTTAATTATTTTGCTGTAGGTCCTGCAGGAGTTAATTCTGGTGAACCATTGGGTGGCTTAATTATTGTGCCCTTAATTTTAATTGTCTTAACTCTGGTATTTTTTGCGTTAGATTCTATGGTGACCGATTTGTTAATTGGGCCGATGCGTTTTGTGTCGTAATTTACCTTAATAACCGTTGAGCCTCCTGGAAGGATAGGTTCGCCAGTGCATTCAGGAACTGTGCAACCACATGAACCTTTACAACGATTTAAAATAAGTGGTGAATCACCCGTATTGGTGACAAGAAATTCGCAACCACCTGGTGCTCCTTGTTCTAAAGTGCCATAATCATGAACTTCTTTATCGATAGTAAGTTGAGGTCCAGCGGAAGCAACGCCAACCTGAACAGGTTCTTGAGCCAACAGTATGGACAATGAAAGAACCAAAGAAAGTGAGAGCATTAATTTTTTCATGAATTCTATTGTTTTAATAATTTTTGTTCAAATCAAAGATATAATTCTTATGCTAAAGTGATAAGTGTTTAACAATTCATTAACACAAGTTCAAATTGCATGCCAAGGAAACAAAAATTACAGTTTATTTCTTCTTTGTAATGGAATAATTTGACGAAATATCAGAACAAACTTGAAGTGTAGTACAATTCTTTACCTTAGAATCGTAATTTTGATGCCAAAATAAACCAAGGACTTTCAAATCGAATGGATATACCTAAAAAATACGAGCCTCAAAAAACGGAAGATAAGTGGTATCAGCACTGGACAGACCAGGGTTTTTTCAGCTCTGAACCGGATGAGCGTGAAGCTTATACTGTAGTAATGCCGCCACCAAATGTGACGGGCGTTTTACACATGGGGCACATGTTGAACAATACGATTCAGGATGTTTTGGTAAGAAGGGCCCGTATGCTAGGTAAAAACGCCTGTTGGGTTCCGGGAACTGATCATGCATCAATTGCAACAGAAGCAAAGGTTGTAGCGAAGTTAAAGCAAGAAGGAATCGAAAAACTGGACTTAACACGGGATGAGTTTTTGCAACATGCTTGGGATTGGACAGAAAAGCATGGAGGAATAATTCTTGAACAATTAAAAAAAATTGGTGCCTCATGTGATTGGAAACGTACGCGTTTTACCATGGATAAAGATTACTATGAGAGCGTGGTAAAAGTATTTATTGATCTTTTCCGAAAAGGATACATTTACAGAGGTGTGCGCATGGTTAATTGGGACCCAGAAGCGCTAACAGCTTTATCTGATGAGGAGGTGAATCACAAAGAGGTTAATTCGAAGTTGTATTACATCCGATATAAAGTAGATGCGGTTAATGATGATTGGATTACCATTGCTACAACTAGACCAGAAACCATTCTTGGAGATTCTGCAATTTGTATTAACCCCAATGATAAAAGATATACGCACTTAAAGGGTAAAAAAGTATTTGTTCCACTTATTAAGAGAGAGATTCCAATTATTTTTGATGAATATGTGGACCCAGAATTTGGAACCGGCTGCTTAAAAGTAACACCTGCTCATGATCCAAATGATTATGAACTTGGCTTAAAATATAACCTGGAGTCTTTTGATATACTTGCTGATAATGGCTCTTTAAATGAAGCTGCACAGCTGTACGTTGGACAAGATCGATTTGCGGTTAGAAAGCAAATTGCTATAGATTTAGAGGAGCAAGGCTATCTGGTTAAATCAGAAGACCATATTAATAAAATAGGATTTTCTGAAAGAACGGACGCAATTATAGAGCCTAAATTATCGCTACAGTGGTTTTGCGCTATGGAAGATTTGTCAAAACCTGCTCTTGATAATGTGATGAATGATTCCATACAATTTCATCCTGCGAAATTTAAAAACTCCTACAGACATTGGATGGAAAATATCAAGGATTGGTGTGTTTCTCGTCAGCTTTGGTGGGGGCATCAAATTCCGGCATACTATTACGGTAAGGGACCCAAAGATTTTGTTGTAGCTACAAGTTTAAAAGAGGCATTGGAACTCGCCAAGTCACAGTCAGGAAATAATACGCTTGTAGAAGCTGATTTAAAACAAGACGAGGATGTCTTAGATACTTGGTTTAGTTCTTGGCTTTGGCCAATGTCGGTTTTTAATGGTTTTGAAGAAAGTGCTGATAAGACTGAGCTAGATTATTATTATCCGACAAACGACTTAGTGACGGCACCTGAAATTATGTTTTTCTGGGTAGCTAGAATGATTGTTGCTGGATATGAGTATAAGAACGAATTGCCCTTTAAAAATGTTTATTATACTGGGATTGTTCGTGATAAATTGGGCAGAAAAATGTCTAAGTCATTGGGCAATTCACCAGATCCGTTTGACTTAATTCAAAAATATGGAGCTGACGGTGTTCGTGTTGGGATGTTGCTAAGTTCACCAGCGGGAAATGATTTACCGTTTGATAGTTCGCAGTGTGAACAAGGTCGAAACTTCACAAATAAGATTTGGAATGCTTTTAGGTTAATTACTTCATGGGAAGTGAAGGATTTTGAGCAGCCAAAATCATCAAGTGTTGCTAATGATTGGCTTGGGTCGAAGCTGTCAAAGACCATTTTAGGTCTGAACGAACAGTTTGAGAAATTTAGAATTTCTGAGGCTTTAATGACGACCTATAAATTTGTTTGGGATGACTTCTGCTCCTTGTATTTAGAGATGATTAAACCAGGCTATCAGCAACCAATAGATAAGTCCACATACAATGAAGCAGTTAAATTTTTTGAAATAATACTCAAATTAATCCATCCTTTCACCCCATTTATTGCTGAAGAAATTTGGCATTTAATTAAAGATAGAACAGACACCGATTGTGTAGTAGTTGCGAGTTGGCCTGTAGCTGAAAAAGTGGATGATGCTTTGTTATCGGATTTTATTATTGCAGAAGAAATTATTAGCAATGTACGGAACACAAGAAAAGAAAAGAACATTGCAAACAAGGTACTCGTAGATTTGGTGGCAAAAGAAAATGAAACTTTCTCGAAGCGGTTTGATCCAATAATTGTAAAGCTCGGTAATTTATCTTCGTTGACTTATCGATCTGAAAAAGTAGACAATGCATTTTCTTTCATTGTGAAGAGTAACGAATACTTTATACCATTTAGCGCTGAGGTAGATGTAGATGCTGAAATTGCAAAAATCAATGATGAATTGAAGTACATTAAAGGTTTTTTAATGGGTGTAGAGAAGAAGCTTTCTAATCAACGATTTGTAGATGGAGCGCCAAAGCAGGTGGTTGATGTTGAATTAAAAAAACAGGCAGATGCCAAAGCCAAGATTAAGGTGTTGGAAGAAAAATTGCTGTCATTTGCTTAAGACAAGGTTTTATTGCAACTAAGCCTGATTTTCCGATAGGTTATTTAATTATTCAAAGACCGAAATGTGGCCGTTGTATTCAAACTCTTTAATTTGAATAGAATAAAAATAGGAGCCTTGGGGTACTTTTTCTCCGGTCATGCTTCTACCGTCCCATGTTAAATTATATCCTGTTGAAATAAAAATAATTTGTCCCCATCTATTGTAAATTTTCATATCTACACATTCAAATAATTTACCAGCAACTTGCACAGTAAATTGATCATTTTTGCCGTCATTATTCGGTGTAAAAACGTTAGGGATATTAATTGAGTAATAGTCGGAAAAAGCACCAGCTATTCCATTAAATTGAGTACTATCGGAGCAACCAAATGTATTATAAGCAATGAGCGTAGCTTGGAAAGAATCACCGTAATTAAATGTGTGAATAGGGTTTTCTTCATTGCTGAAATTACCGTTTCCAAAACTCCATAAATAATTATCGGCTAAAGTACTGGTATTAATGAACTCAACAATTATACCATCACATCCTGCATCAATGGTTGTTGTAAAGGCGGGTATTGGTGCGTCTTGAATATTGATTGTCGCCGATGCGGAATCAGAACAACCACTTATGTCATCAAGAATAACGGTATAAATAGTAGTGACTGCTGGTCCCGCCATCGGATTAGAAATAGTGGGGTCAGATAAGCCAGTTGATGGTGTCCATAAATAGCTCGCAACGTTAGGACCGTTTACATTCAACTGCACGCTATCACCACGACAAACTGTCGTGTCTTGTGGAGAAACAGAAATATTAAAAATGGCTACTTCCATAGTATCCGATGATGAACAAGCATTTGTATCCGTAACTATCACAATATAATTGACGGTTGTATCGGGATATACATTAGGGTTCGCAATGCTTGGATTGTCCATGTTAGACGAAGGACTCCATGCGTAAGTACTTCCACCTGATGCACCTAGCTGAATGGTGTCTCCACTGCAAATCGCCTCATCTAGACCAGCGAAGGCAGTAGGTAGCGCATTTACTGTTATTGCAACGGAGTCAATGTTGATACAATTATTAGCGTCTGTTACGGTTAAAAAGTACAGGGTTGAATTTTCTGGTGAAGCTAATGGATTAACAATTAAGGAATCATTTAATGAGCTTCCTGGTGACCAAGAATAGTCAATACCTCCAGAAGCCAACAAGGGAATAGTATCTCCAGAACACAAGGCTGTGTCTATTCCTGCTTCTGCTAAAGGGAGTGTGTTGACGATTACATTTACAGAATCAATGGATGAACAACCCGAAGCATCGGTGCCAATCACGAAATAAAGCGTGGAATTGCTTGGTGATGCAATTGGACTGGATATATTTGGGTCACTAAGTGATGCGATAGGGTCCCAAGAATACACGACCGAACCTGAAGCCAACAATTGAACGGAGTCAGTAAAACAAATCGAAGTATCTAATCCTGCTTCAACGGGATCGGGAATTGCGACACTGATTTCAACCGAATCTTTAGAAATGCAGGTATTGCTGTCTACGACCGTTACCAAGTATTCAACAGTAACAATAGGAAAAGCAAGTGGATTCGAAATGGTTGGGTTGCTCAAATCAGTATTAGGCGTCCACGTGTACCCATTTCCACCACTGGCTGATAATTGAATAGTGTCTCCCAAGCAAATGGTGCTATCGACACCAGCAGAGACAATAGGAAGGGGATTTATAATTACCTCTACTGAATCGAAGGCGATACAATTATTGGTGTCTACAACTTGTACAATGTACATGGTTGTATCAGCTGGCCAAACTAGCGGGTTAGAAAGATTCGGGTCTGATAAACTATCTGCTGGAAACCAGGAATACACAATTCCTCCAGAAGCAGAAAGTTGAGCGGTATCGCCTATGCATATGGCAGAGGATACGCTGGCATTGGCAGGAGGAGGAGCATTAACAACTATAACGATAGAATCCATGCCAGAGCAGGTATCATTAGTCGCAGTTATATAATAGGTAGTAGTTATTGAAGGAAAAGCCAAAGGATTAGCTAATGTAGCATCATTTAAACCAGTAGTTGGAGTCCAAGAAAAAGTTGAGCCAGTAATGGATGAAGGGTTTCCACCAATTTGTATTGTGTCACCAAAACAAATAGTAGAGTCTGGGCCTGCCTCTGAGGGAACTACCGCATTTACAAATAGCATCACGGTATCAGAGTTGGCGCAAGTTGATGCGTCAGTCAGCTCAACTATATACTGGGTTGTGTCTCCGGGAGATGCCATTGGGTTAGCAATATTGGGATTACTTAATCCAACTCCTGGAGTCCACTGAAATACTCCCGTTCCAGTTGCATTTAACTGGACACTGTCACCTGGACAGACCCAGGAATCGGTTCCTGCATCTAGTGTGGGGAGTGGAATTACATTAATGGTAACCGTGTCTGTGTTGCTACAGCTATTGGCATCAATTCCAGTAACGATATAAGAAGTTGTATCACTAGGCCAAACATTAGGGTTCGGAATCGTTGAGTTAGATAAGCTGTCCACAGGATTCCAGGAATAGGAAATTCCCCCTGATGCCGTAATAATAGTAGTATCATTAAGACAAATGTTCTGAGTGGGGCCAGCACTGATAGAAGGTAGAGGATTGATAG
Source organism: uncultured Flavobacteriales bacterium (assembly GCA_905480225.1). Classification (GTDB taxonomy): domain Bacteria; phylum Bacteroidota; class Bacteroidia; order Flavobacteriales_D; family Parvicellaceae; genus UBA10066. The sequence goes on from CAJQPO010000081.1 coordinate 16,544, forward strand.
TAATTGTAACAGATAAAGAGTCTTCGCAACCTAATCCATCTGTGACGTGAACACTGTAAGTGGTTGTCGTCGAAGGAAAAGCGATTGGTGTAGGTATATTCGGATTATTCAAGTTAGATGCAGGCGTCCAAACATAATCTATACCACCTGAAGCAATCAACTGTGTTGAATCTAGATTACATAAGCTTGTGTCATTAGACACTGTAACGAATGGCAATGTATTTACAAATACAATTACACTATCGTTATTGGAACAACCGTTTGTATCGACACCCGTTACAAAGAATGTACTGGTACTGGATGGACTCGCAAAAGGATTGTCAATCGTGATATTGGAAAGGTCGGGTGAAGCAGTCCATAAATAATTATCTCCACCTGTGGCAAGTAATTGCACACTATCGGTGTTACAGATTGTCTCGTTATTTCCGGCATCTATTGCGGGTAAATCGTTGATGGATACAATAACTGTATCGGTATTTTTACAACCGCTTGCATCGGTTCCTTCAACAACATATTGTGTTGTGATGATTGGGCAAGCAAGTGGATTTGCAATATTCGGATCTGAAAGCCCTACAGCGGTTGTCCACAAATAACTAAGAGCGCCCGAAGCGGTTAGGTTGACACATTCATTAAGACAAACAGAAGTATCGCTGTCTGTGATAACAGTTGGAAGAGAAAAAACTGAAACAGATACTTGAGCAGAATCCGCACATGCATTAGAATTGGTAACAATCACCGTATAAGTTGTATTACTTGTTGGAGTAGCAAAAGGACTTGAAATAGAAGGGTCACTCAAATCCAATATTGGAGACCAAGAATATGCTATGCCACCTGTCGCAATTAACTGGGTGGAATCGTTACTACAAATGGTTGTATCGTTAGAAACAGTGATGATAGGTAGGGCATTGACAGTAATAGTGATATTACTCGTATTGCTGCAACTGTTTATATCTGTTCCTGTAACTGTATAAGTAATGGTCGTATCAGTAGAAGAAATAGGGTTGAAAATGGCAGGGTCAGAAAGGTCAGATATAGGAGTCCATGTATAAGTAGCTGCACCAGAAGCGACTAATGTGGTGTCTTGACCTATGCATAAATTGATATCACTTCCAGCATCAACTGATGGCAGTAAATTGACCGTAATACTGACCGAATCTATATCGGTGCATCCGTTAGCATCAGTCACTGTCAGCTCGTAGACCGTATTTGTAACTGGGCAAGCTGTCGGATCTTCTAGAGTAGGGTCACTAAGGCTTACTGCTGGCAGCCAATCATATTGTAGCCCTCCAGCACCATTTAATAAGGCACAATCATTCTCGCAAATAGTCGTGTCTGTTCCAGCTAGTGCTAGTGGATTTGGATTAACATTGACGTTAACAGTTGCAGAGTCTCTGCAACCGGATTCTTCAACAATTACTTGATAATTTTCATTGACAAGATTACAAGCTTGAGGATTATTGATCGATGAATCTGATAAACTGATTGATGGTGACCAAGTATAAACACTACCGCCAGAAGCAAAGAGCTGAGCACAATCACCAGCACAAATGGTTGTGTCATTACTAATTCCGATTGTTGGTAATGGAGTAACTGTAATCACTACGGAGTCTACACCTGCACAAAGTGCCGCATCTGCTATATTTACATAATAGGTTGTCGTAGTTGTAGGTTGCGCAATTGGGTCAGGAATAGTAGGGTCTGATAAACCCAAAGTAGGAGTCCAATTATAGGTCACTCCACCTGTTGCCTGAAGTTGAAGGCTATCGCCGAAGCAAATAGTTGAATCAGAACCTGCATCCATTGTTACGGTCCCAACAGTAACTGTTACAGTGTCTACACCATTGCACACTCCGCCAATATCTACAACAACAATGTAATCAGTAGTCGTGGATGGAAAAACAGTAGGATTGGATAGCGTATTGTCATCAATATTTGTTGCTGGGTCCCAGGTGAAAATGGCTCCTGGTGGGCCGGTTGGACCACCCCCAATTACCACCGAATCTCCGTCACAAATGAATTGAGGTAAACCGGCATCTACAGCAGGAGAAGCAATCACCGTCACGTCTAAATCTATTGGAAGCGATTCACAACTGGCCAGACTTGTGGCCGTAACAGAAACATTTCCTGTACCCGGAGAGATCCATTGAATCGTTGCTTCATTGCCGCTTGAAGCTATTATGGTTCCTCCAGTTATGGTCCATGTATAAGTGGCATCAATGATGAATTCTGCTGTATAAGTACCGGTATCTCCAGCACAGACAACAACGGGGCCGAATAAGGTGTCCGGCGCAGGATAGGGCGTAACTGTAATTAGGTATACCTCATTGGTTGTTTTAGGTGGACAGCCATCGTCCGTAACGCTGGCCGAGAATTGATAGGGTAGTGTCTGTGCCTGACCGCATCCAGTAGTCCAGCAAAACTGAGTGGATACTGTATCCAATCCTACCGCAGGCGTGTCGATTGTAGCGGGCGGATTGGTAATCAATGGGTCAAAAATAGTACCATTAACCGTTAAAAATACACTGTCATTATTGGGGTCATTGAATCCGAAATCAAAACAAATGGTCTCACCTTCAACTACAGAGAAGTTATTTAACGTAGTACCAGCAGTAGGGTCAATATTAGGTGCTGGATTGGGGGGGCAATTAAGCACCAATAACTGTAAGTCCCTTCGCGTAATGCCAACAATGTTTCCGCTTGCATTGTATTCGGTAATTTCTACGGCTACAACATAATCTCCAACGAGTGGAGAGTAGTAAGCTGTTAGACCAGTTGCTCCATTAATAAAAGAATATCCAGCAGCTCCAAATGGCTGCAAGGCATTGTATCCGCCTCCCCAAGTAACGGATGGTACGGGCCAACCTAATGTAGGATCTGGCGGTAGCGGTGCCGGGGCACCTGGTCCACTATATCCTGCATAGGGATCAACAAAGGAATAAACCAGATTATCACCGTCTGGATCAACGGCTGTATTTAAAATGCTTGTTGTATCTCCAACACAAAGAAAGGGTATCGGAACATCCGTAAAGACTGGAGAACTATTCCCCACCAGAGGAGGGCCGATGTACGCGTCAAATGCTAATCCTTCGG
>CAJQPO010000082.1 GCA_905480225.1 uncultured Flavobacteriales bacterium
TTAACGCTGATATCTTGACAAATGGATGTTGGGTTTTCGTTATCGTTGATGGTAATCGTCATCGAGCAAGTTGTGGTTAGACCAACTGCATCTGTCACCGTCCAATTTACAGTAGTGATCCCTATTGGATATGTTCCTGAAGCGTTGCCCGTTCCGTTAAAGTCATTGACCAAGGAAGCAACAACGCAATTATCACTTGTGACTGGAATCGGAACTGTTATTGCTGCATCACAGGACCCCGGATCATTGTTCGCTGTAATATCCGAAGGACAAGTAATTGTCGGAGCTATGTTGTCACCAGAAAATGTGCCACCAAATACCGTAACGCATCCCAACGGGTCAGTAACGGATATGCTGTAAGCATCTCCGTCTACCAGCCCTGAAATCGTAATTGAACCACCGTGAGAAATTGGCGTTCCTACTAATGTTCCAGTGCCAGTATTAACAATCGTATAATCATCTCCCGAAACTTCAGTAGAGCCACCCGAAACTGCAATATCTACCTCACCAAGACAGAAATTTTCTACTGCACTAAATACTACTTCATTTAAATATTGTACCGAAAACGCAGGCCCCATATCAAAACAACCATCACCGTTTTGATCCCAGTGAATTACTCCATTTGGATCAGGGGGATTATCACTATCATCTGCTGTTATCGGAACAAAAAATATAGTACCTGTTAATCCAAATGACGATGGATTGCAATCTGAAAAATCTTGCCCCGTCCATAACAAACCTGTATAACACGGATCAGTTGCGGGGTCTGCGGTTGATGGGGGACAATTGAAGAGTGCAAACATTAATTCAGATGTTTCGCCAGTTTGTGGTGGAGGTAATACAAAATCATTATTTGAAATGATTTCAAAACAAGAGACCGCATTATCACAAACCCAAATAGTATCGCCTACAACAATAGTGCTACCCCCTGTAACATTAACTGTAAATGTTCCTGCATCAGCCGTGCATACTGTTTCTATAATGTCTATACAATAAGTTCCCGTTGCACCAGAAAATCCATCTACCTGGATCCAATACGTCTGCCCAGGCACAAGGCCAGCTACTGTGAGAGTAGAAGACAACGGAGCTATAGTACCACCACCATCATCGTCACAACCGTATTCAAACATAAAGCCAGCGCCAGGACATAGTGTAGGATCACCTGCAGCAGCACCAAGCAAGTTAATGTGCGTATCAAAAGAAGTTCCAGCATGATCTGTTGAAATCGTTACACTTCCGGAAAGGGGACAAACAAATGAAAACCAAACCGCAGCATCCGTCGTGCCACATGACATGGAAAAATCCGTTCCAATAGTTGCTATAGTATTATCTCCAGCAGTACAAGGCGCTCCTACGGTAAGCGGGAATGCATTCGCACAATCATCGTTTCCTAACCACTGGGCATGGATTCCGGATAAAATGGAAAAGACATAAGCTAAGGTGAAAAGTTTTTTCATAACGGTTTACATTAAGTTTCACTCCTGTTTAATCTTGATTCGCTTTGCGGGTTTTATCAATCCAGGGTTAGCGATAATCCAATTCTTCAAAGCCAACTTAAATTCTATTGAATCTGTGTAATCAATCATTTTAGGCAAATCAGATGGGGCCTCATTGCTTAAGATGTATTCTTTCACAAAAGCCCTTTCACAAAAAGGTTGGGAACCCATTTTTGCATATTGAACCGCTATTGGTATGGGAGAACTTTCTTTTTTATTTGATTTTTCCAGTTTCTGAACAGTTGTGGTTTGCGATAAGCACATAACCAAACTACCTAGTGATAATAGTATAACAGTGACTATTTTCTTCATTGCAAGTAATTTTTCAAAAATTCGCTATTAGAAGTTACTAAAAATCTGTCTGATTCTTTGGTATTTAGACGAAATAGTACAGAAAAAGTTGCATTACTTTTACTACGAATTACACTCGTTATCAGTTAGCGTTAGGCAAGATTCTATTTTGGTAGGCGCGCTGCCATTGTTCTTTTGGTGCAAAAGAAAGTAAAAAAGGATCATCCAGGTTCTCAATTTTATACCTTGAAATTTCATTTGGAGTATAATTCCAATAAGGATTAGGAATATCAAACATAAGCACGACTCGATCTTGAGTACTGTCATTCCAGGCTTCATGTTCGAAGGAATCATCAAAAATAATTAATTCTCCTTCCTTCCATTTTCTTATTTCATCACCTACTCGTATCCTACAAAGTTCCCCATCAGGGACAATTAATGGAAGATGGCAACGTAAAACCATTCTGGTGTATCCTTTGTGCGGTAAAATGTGTGTTTTTCCAGGCAACCACGAAAAGTCACAAGAAATCATTTGATCTACATCCTGAATAAATTTTGCAGTTCTTGGACATAAACTAGCGTTATGCAAGTTCTTCATTTGAAAAAAAAGGAAGGTGAACACGCGCCAAGACACGTCTTTTTTTGCTTCTACATAATCCGGAAAAGTAATCAACCACTCGGATTTACTTTCCAACTTTAACAATTCGATAAGCTCGTCTTTGATTACATTAAAATTGCCAACGAGATTATTTAAAAACGGAAAATCCTTAACGTCATAAAAATACTTCGGATTCTTCTCGGTTCTATCCATAATTGGTCTATTAAAATGCTAAAATAACATATCTTTGGTTAAAATAATAGCTTGTGAA
>CAJQPO010000083.1 GCA_905480225.1 uncultured Flavobacteriales bacterium
TCATTTAAAAGTGATACAGAAAATAAAGGCTCTCATGTCTATGGCAAAATAAAATTTGTGGAATACGGTGAGGACTATAAAGTGAAATTTGTTGCGTATGGAGAAAATTTAAAAATCAAGTACGTTGAATACGGGGAAGACAAAGTTGGGAAATGGAAAGTTGTCGATTACGGAGAAAAATACAAAATCAAGGTCGTCAAGTACGGGGAGGACTTTAAGGTTAAAGAAGTGGAATATGGCGAAGGTTGCTAGCCAGTATCGCTTTATTTCTCTAGATTCTCTCTTTTTTTAACCTCAATTTTAATTTCTTTCAATTTATTTCGAATTAAAATTTTATAATCAGACAAAATAGATTGGTGCCTATTTAACTCTCGGATTCGGTACAAATGTCTAGACCGCTCGAAACGGTGATTTGCTTTTCTTCTTGCCGACTCTGTTCTCTTTTCCCAAATGTAATTTACCTTGAGCTGTTTTTGATTTTTCATGTCTGTTTTGAGCCACCCGTTTATTGCAGTGTTCTGGTTTACAATCTGATTGTACCACTCAATTTGAGCCAGGTAATATTCAATGATTTTTTGATTATTAGTCTGTATAGATTCTCCCATATCATCTACATCGATAAATGGACTCATCTCCGTGTAAACTGCTTGGTTAGCCTTAATTAATTTTTTCATCTCAACGATATTCCTGTAGCCACTGTTGATATACTCATTTCTGTTTTTAATTAATAACCCGAAAAGACTATCTCTCTTTATTCGATGAATTGTGTCATACATTTTTGCTCTTTTTCGTGATTCAAAGTAAATAGAATCAAACTTTGAATAAAATTGAATAAGCCAAGATTCTGCTTCAGCAGTATTATTTGCTTGTTCAATCAGTGCATCTTGAACTCTTAAAGCAAGTGGAGATAGTTTCTTTTCAATGGCATGCAAAAAGCTGTTGATACTGTCATTAGCTGTAAATAATTGTTGCAATTTTTTTTCAGTATTGACAAATGAAGTCAAGGCCATATCAACCTCAGCCCTAGACACAATTTCTTCAGAAGTTTTTGTCCTCAATTGCATTTCTTTTAACTTATTGCACGTTGCCGTCAGTTTTTCAATTTTATCGATTGTTTTTTTTCTAGCTTTTTTGTGCTTTAAAATGTACTTCACATCCTTTTTAATAAAGGTATTTGTACGGTTGATTACATCCGTGTTTTGTTTAAAAATCAATTTATATCGTCTTTTTTCTTCCTTGTTTAAGCCGTTATGAACGATTTTTTCGACCTTGCTTTGCCTTTTAAATGCAGATTTTGAAGTATCAATAAAATAAAATAATGTGTCATATTCGTCATATCGAATCAGGCAATCTTCAAGGTCTTCTACTTTGGTATCGTTATACTTATTTAAATTAAGTTGGACATAATTCTCTTGACCAAAACCAAATGAAAAATAGTTAGTATCGCTAAATTCAAGATTAGAAAGTCCTAATAATTGAGCGCTATATTCATCAAAACGATATTGATTTATCTTTTCTTCAAAATTGAAGAAACTCCTGGTCTTCGGTCTTGATCGCATATACCGTTTTTTTTCTGTCATAGTCAATCTGAATGTGTCTATTGACATCGGAACATGCAACAGTTGCCAAAATGGAGCATCTGGCAAATGATCTATGATCATTTCATCTGGAACCATATTGTATCTATGGTAAGTCGGTTCTTGAATAAAGGCTAACTTATATCGAACATACGGAATCCCAAGAACTCGTTTTAAAAGAGCAGCCAACTTCCGCTCTCTAGTCGAAACATAACCCGCATCAAAAGTAGCATCTACTAACTGCCAAACTCCATTTATTTGGATTCCATTCCATGAGTGATCTGAAACATGATACGCACTAGAATGCACATGAGCCCATAAATCTCTATCTACATTGCCGTCAATTTTTTCACATTTTATACCCGCTTCTAGATACAATTCATTCAACAATTGAGCATAATGCATACAAACACCTTTTCGACTTCTTAATGTTTTTTGAATGGACTGCTCTTTGACTTTACTCAAAGTCATTTGATTAACATCATACTTAATGTTATGGATTACCCAAGTATAAACTGCCAGTGCCTTATCTTCTTCATTCCTTAGATGCCCCGTTAGCTCTTTAGCCAGCTTAGTTACATTTCTTGATTTACTAAACGGTACGCTTTGTGACGCATTAATGACGGCATTCTCTTGTGCTTGAACACTGAACATATTTATCATTAAACCCACCAAAAAGGCACGAATAATTGTACGCGTATAATTCAAGATTACTGGCATTGTAGCAAACCTATTCAATTAACTCTTTAGCAAATAAGATATTGCCAATTATTGAGATAATAATCATCCCTATATCAACCTTAATATTAACATTTAGTTACAACTGTATTCGTTCACTTTTCTAACTTCGCGATTATGGAAAGAGTTTCCTTCAAAGAAATTTACCGTCTAGCAATACCAGCCATACTGTTTAATGTGGTTGAACCAATTATTGGAATGACCGACATGGCAATCATTGGTAGAGTATCAGAAAATGCGACAGAAGCTCAAGGAGGAGTTGGTCTGGCTGCAGGTTTAATTTCGCTATTGGTATGGAGCCTTGCACAATTAAGAACAGCAGTATCTGCAATTACCTCACAATACCTGGGCAAAGGGAAGATAGATCAAATTCGATCTTTGATTCCTGTAGCTCTTTTTGCAAGCATTTTTTTAGGAATTGCAGCTTGGCTGCTCACCGCTTATTTTTACTTACCCATCAGTAATTTTCTTTATGCCAAGTCTAATGCTGTGATTGTTCAACAGGCGAACATTTATTATTGTATTCGAGCAATTGGATTACCGTTCTCCCTATTTATTGCCTGCGCATTTGGAATCTTCCGAGGTCTTCAGGACACCTCTTGGGCAATGATCATTAGCTTAATAGGCGGCACTCTAAATTTGATTCTTGATTTGTTACTTGTTAACGGCATAGGATCAATCCCAGCATATGGTGTGGCTGGAGCAGCTTGGGCCAGTGTGATTTCTCAGGTTTTAATGACAGCTCTTTGTGTTTTCTTTATTCAGAAAAGAACACCATTCAGTCTTTTTTACATTAAGAAAAAAATTCATGAGCTCAAAAACATGCTTATCATTTTCCTAAATATGTTTATTCGAACCATTGCAGTAAGCGGAACCTTTATTATCGCTCTTAGATTTGCCAATAATTACGAGGAATTACAAGAAGGGTCCTTAGCAGCTTATGCTATTGGAATTAATATTTGGTTATTTTCTTCTTATTTCATTGATGGATTTTCTAATGCTGGAAACGCAATAGCTGGAAAATTACTTGGCGAAGGGAGTTTTAAAAAATTAGTCCGATTAAGAAATGATTTGCTGAAAATAAATGGAATGATTGGCATAGGACTTGCTTTAATCTACCTCGTATCCTATCTAGTGTTAGGAGATCTATTTACTGAAGATTTAAACGTTAAAACCATTTTCTATTCATTTTTCTGGATCATAATCGTCATGCAACCATTTAACTCTATCGCCTTCAGTTACGACGGCATATTCAAAGGTTTAGGAGAAGCCAAAGCGCTTAGAAACAGTTTGCTGCTTGGCACATTTGGAATTTTCTTGCCATTATTAATTGGGTTCAATCAATTTTATCCCAATCTATTTAGTATTTGGGGAGCTTTTGCCGGCTGGATGCTATTCAGAGGACTGAGCCTTCACCTGATTTTTAACAAAAAATATTCCCTTAAAAACGCACGCATTAAAAATATCTAATTCAACAATTTTTATAGCTAAGTGTATTTCTAATGTAACTAATTGATGAAATAAAATTTAAATTATGTAGGCTTCGTCCAAGACATGAAAAAATTACTGCTGATTATATCATTGCTTTTATCCATTCACGCAAAAGCTGGGCCTACGCTTCTGACACCTGAAGAGAAGGCATTTCTTTATCATGTGATTATGAAGAGTCCTGTGCTCAAGCGGAATCTTTCAGACCTTGTTCATTTTAAAGGCGATTCGATCATTTATAAGAATAAGGTAATCTATGACGATATTGAAGAACAAATCATCTATGAACCTTCACTACTGGAATTAAATATTCAAGGATTTGGCAATGTGTCACCAGGGTTGCTCTCAGAATTGGCCACAAAAATGGCATTATATGCGTTGCAAAATGAACTCAGCCAATCTATTCCAAAAACAAATACACTTCATACCGATCGGATCTTTAAACTGTTTATGGATAAATTACTTCAATCGTTACCAGAAAATGCAACCCGAATTCGTAATCAAAAACTTGAAGTGCTTCCTAAAATTCTAAAGCTGTTTAATCCTGGATTTTCTATGAATGAAAAAATAGCTTTTATAAATAGTATTGGAATCTACAGTATAAAAGACCAACAACAAATACTTGACGCCTACCATAAATCCATTGATTTATATACACAAGAAAAAGCCTTGGACTACTTTTTAATGTTAGGTGGAAAAAATTTGGACTTTCAAAATACACTATTGGCAGCAGGAGACGGAAGCGGCACTGCCGGTTTGCTTAGAGAAAAAGACAATGGAAAACCTAAAGGAATTGGACTTTTTACTTATCAGACCAAGATTAGCCCTAACCCAAATCAAATTCAGATTATTCAAACACCTGAAAAATCATTTCAGCTTCTAGGCAACAAGCAAACAACAAATCTCCATCTCAGTATCTGGGGGTTTAACTCGAAACATCAAACTACCGTTGTTATAAAAAACAATAATGTTTCTTACCTCCTGTTTGCAAATAATCTTACCAAAGAGCTTTCGCCTGATACCACTTTTTCTGGCGGAAAAACATATTTCACATTACTAGCAGAAGTTCAGCATAAAATCGACCTACTCAACGAAAAAACAAAAGGTAATTCTGGTTTAATCAATAAAATAGCAACTATTAACAGCACGCTTTTAGCAGCCAATCAAACGATTAATAAAAACGAAGAAGCCATCATCGGAATAAAAAGAAGTTCTTCTAAAAGCAAAAAGAAAAAAATAGCTAAACATGAAGATAAAATAGCCAGAGCTAATCAAAAAATAAGGTTGTACCAAAAGAAACTGGAGAAGGTAGAATTTGATTTGAAAATTGCCGAAGAAAAACAGTTCGTGTGGGAAAGTGAACTCAAAAAAATGAAGAGTAACCTCGGAGAAAAACAATTGTCATTTAAGAGAATTGGGGACGTGTTTTTGTACGAAGATGGATCCATTTTTAATGCCATCACACAAGATTTTAAGTTCAGCGACGAAACTTCGAAAGATAAATTCACAATTAAGTTAATTGCGATTGGAAATGTACCCATGGCAAAAAACGTAGATGAAGTTCAACTTCATATTAATGTTACTCCAGGTAAAACCATTGATAGATTTTTCAATGAATTTGATTTGAAATTGAAAGATCAATTCAAATCCGATTGTTTTACCTTATCTGATTTCTCTTTAGACGCATTTCAGCAATTCCAGCTGAAACGGATTGCTCTTAAAATGAGCTTGCCAGCAACCACTACATATGCATCAATTCGGGGGAATGGAATAGGTATTCAGACTGAAAACGGAATTGAGGCTTCAAAAATGGACTATATCGACTCCTATCCGGGAAGCAGTCAAGCAGACAAGAAAAGGATGAAAGAAAGCAAGATGTTCTCAGACCTTAGGATAAGTAAAATCCACATCTATTTTCTCGATAGCAATCTGTACATAGATATTAATTCATATACAGACCCTGTTAAAAGTAATATCCATGAAAAAGAAGAAATAAAATACTTATTTAAAAAAAATAATGTAACGGGAAACGAAGTGCTTAGTGCATTGCGTTCTTATTATTTATTTCAAGAAATTTTAAATGAAATTAAAAGGCAGTGCATGCATTCACTGCCAAAAAACGCTCAAGAGCTATGCCTGCAAAGAATAGGCAAACTAAAGACACAAATCAATGTCAACTGTAACGGAAAAATGGCATTTGATCACTCTATTTTTGAACAGTTTACAGAAAATTAATCCGATTGCTCTTCTGGAAAAAATGAGGCATGAAAATTAATGAGGTATACTTTCTCCTGAGCACGCGTAATTGCCGTATATAACCATCTTAAATATTCTTTATTCAATAATTCTTCCGTTATATAACCTTGATCAATAAATACCACTGGCCACTGGCCTCCTTGAGATTTATGACAAGTAACAGCATAGGCAAACTTAACTTGTAAAGCATTGAAATATGGATTATCCAGCACTTTTTTAATCCTTTGTTTCCTGTTAGAAAACTCCATGTAGTCATTTTCAACTTCATGAAAAAATGCCTTCATTTCATCTCTTGGTAAATTAGGACCATCAATCATTATGGTATCCAATAATAGCTTCACCTCCAGATTAGATTCGTCTGGATAATCAACCAATCTGCAAATGACATTAGCAAATCTACGCTGATATAAGTCTTCGAAAGCAACAATTTTTAATACTTCAATGGTATCTCCATTTGCGATGAAACCGGCCTTAGATTCTTCATTGAGCCATGTGTAATTATTTTTTACTACCATTAAAATATCTCCAGTACTAATCTCATCTTCATGCCATAATATCCGTGTTCTAATTTGCTGATTAAATTGATTAGCCCTTTTGTTTGATCGTGTTATTACTACGCAATTTTCAACCCCTTTGGTTCCCAAATTAATGTCTAACTCATCTTCTAATTCATAACCTGAAATCTTAATTATGTCTTTAAACGGTTCTGTTTTAAGCGAAGGGAATGTAACCGTTCCTTCTTTTGTTTCAATCAACTGATTTTGCTGGGACCTGATTTGAAACGAATTAAACAGTATACCCGACTCCTTCAATTGTCGCATTACTTCTGTTAGCACAATTTCAACTACCGGCACAGCGTACCTTTTTCTGAGATAAGCTGAATCTAACGCATAACTTTGTTCTTCCATAACAGGTGGCAATTGAGCAACATCCCCCACTAACAATAGCTTACATCCATCTCCTTGATAAACGTATTTGATCAAATCATCCAAAATACTTCGCTCTTCTTCAAATGGATTTTTCACTCCTCTTTTTACAGATATCATGGACGCCTCATCAACAATGAAAAGCGTATTCTTGTGTAAGTTTTTCATCAGAGCAAAATAATTTGCTCCTCCCTTACTGGTTTTAAAATAGAGCTTCCTATGTATCGTAGAGGCTGGTTTACAAGCGTAATTTGACATTACCTTAGCCGCTCTTCCTGTTGGTGCCAATAAAACTGTTTTTGTATTAAACTCAGGCATCGTTTTTACCAAAGCACCAACGGCAGAAGTTTTACCTGTTCCGGCATAACCTTTGACTAAAAAAACCGATCTGTTAGAATCCTGAAATAAGAACTCACTCAGTGCGGAAAACAGCTTAGATTGTTCCGAAGTTGGCTGATGTAAGAAATAAGCCTGCAATATCTTCTTGAATCGAATCGTTATTTCTGTGGAATTGTATTCCTTCATGCATCTTAAATCGATAAATAGCTGCTTGAAATTAGCTGAAAATAACGAAGTACAATTATTCGTTTTGATTTTTTTGCTTAAACAATTTCAATATGAAAAAAATTGTAGTTTTGTAACGCTTCAAAAGACGGTTGAGATATGGATAAATACGATAAAATAATGCACAATGCTGGAAAATTTGTTTTTCCTGCAATTTTCACCATTACTGGTCTAGTGATGCTAATTATGGGGTTAAGTACAGATGAAGCCACACAAGTTCAACAAACGTCTGAATTTGTTTTTGGCGGATTGGCATTACTACTTATGGGGATTTTGATGATTTTCAACGTGATGGGTGTCTTCAAACGAAAATCTAAATTTATTCTAATTCCGGCTTTAATTGGCGTTTGTATTTGGTACGCGTTTATGAATTATGAATCCATAAAAGAACGGCTTGACTTGGAAGAAGAATACATGGCATACAATACAAGTGTTAAACAAGCGCTGCTGGATATCAGAGATGTAGAAGTTGCATTTAGAAAAACCTATCAGCGTTACAGTAGCAGCAAGCAAGAATTGGAGTCGTTCTTAACGACCGGAACCGTTCCGTACATCACCTCGTTGTGTGATGAAAGAGCAATCCCAGATGACCGTATGTCACTTGTACAGGCGGATAGTTTAGGAATTGACCCAAATACTGATGAAGGAAATAGGGCAATGGAAAGAATCGACGAAGATGAGGCAGTTAAACTTGGTTTAATCACTCGAGACACCATAGAAATACCAGCGATGGATTTTATTTTTAATGGATACCATATTTGTAAATGTGAGGAATGGGATGTGAATGTTTCTCCAATGAGCAACATTGATAAACGTAAATTTTCATTTGAAATTGGCTCACTTTGGTCCAAAAGATTAAAAGAAGGAGAGTTTGAAGTTTACTCGGCAAATATTGGCGACTCTGCGCAGGCAAAGCATGTTTTTAAAGTATTCGATCCAAAACCATTTGACCCTTTCCTAAGAAGAGACACATTAATTGTAGGAGACTTAACCAAGCATCATACAGAAGGTAACTGGCGAGACTAATGCAGCAATTGCTGTTTGAAAATACTGAATCTGATTTTAAAGACAGCAATGAAAACCACCTCAATATTGAATGTGGTTTTGGTCTTTTTAAAGCCGTCGTTTATAATCCTATTTCCAAAGAAATTATTTGGGCTTGCGAAAAGGAAGCAACAGGCATAGAACAAGCCATTGCTGAAACCAGTCTGAACAAATCTGGATTTGAAAATGTGCATATTAATCTAATTAACCCCTATTCTACTTTAATTCCTAACCAGCTTTTTGAGGAAAATCATCTTTCGAAATATTTAAATTACAATTTTGAAACTATTGAAAATACAATCTGCTCCTTTGATTCCTTAAAAACAGTAGAGGCAAAAAATTGCTATTTACTTTTCGAAAAAGAAAAAGAAGGGATTTTTAAATTGTTCAATAATGCTCGAATTGGACATCAGTCTACTGCATTTATTGAATTGAACAGATCTACCGAATCAATCGTTACGATTGAAATACACCCTACGCACTTTCAATTAATGCACATGAAGAACAATGAATTCAAAGTGTTTAATTGCTTCGCATATGAAAATGTCGAAGATTTATTGTATTACATTACTTATGCCCTGAAGCAACTCAATGTAGTTAATAAGAGCGAAATTAATATTGCAGGTTGGATAGACAATGATCACGAAATCTATAAAAAATTAGTTACATACTTCCCAAAACTAAAAATTACAAAAGCCAATTCTGCTCCTTTAAAACCAGGCTGCATACCACTTAGCAAAATGCACCACTTTAATCAAGTAATCCGTCAACACGTGTGCGTATAATTTCAGGCAAATACAGAAGCAGAAGAATAACAGCTCCTAAAGGAATTAAAGCAAGGCCAACTACTGATTTTGCAAAAGAAAGTCTCTTTAATATTCTTGGTAATTGGTTCGAAATGAATGAAATAAAAGTATTGGATCTGTTTTCTGGCACAGGAAATATTTCATTTGAATTTGGTTCCAGGGGAGCCACTAACATTGTTTCCGTTGACATTTCTAACTTAAGTTGCCGTTTCATATCAGAAAAGGCATCTGAAATGACTATGCCAATACAAGTACTAAAAGCCGATGTATTCCGATTTATTCCAGGTCATTATGGAAAATACGATGTGATTTTTGCAGATCCACCTTATAAGCACGAACAGATAGGAAGCCTACCCTCATTAATTTTAAAACAAGACTTGTTGAAACCTAATGGAGTATTAGTCGTTGAGCATGATAAGGAAGTCAATTTTGAAAGTGAGGAACGATTTTTGGAATGCAGACAGTACGGAAGGGTTAATTTCTCATTCTTTGAATAAAATATTATGGAACGAATTGCAGTTTTTCCTGGTTCATTTGACCCAATTACAAAAGGGCACGAAGACCTTATTTTACGTGCTTCTCGTCTATTTGATAAAGTAATTGTGGCCATTGGCGTCAATTCGTCTAAAAAATCACATTTTTCTTCTTCGGAAAGAATGAAGCATGTGGAACAAACATTTGTAACCAATCCGCATATTTCAGTTGATACTTTTGAAGGTCTCACAACAGATTATTGCAGAAAAATGAAAGCACACTTTATCTTAAGAGGATTACGAAACACATTAGACTTTGAATATGAAAAGTCAATTGCGCAATTAAATAGCCAATTAGCGCCAGAAATCGAAACCCTATTTTTAACCACGTCAGCTGAATTTGCGGGCCTAAGCTCAACCATCGTTAGAGAGATCATTATTAACGGCGGTGACCCATCTATGTTCTTACCAGATAATGTACAGATTTAATGAGGTTTTCATTAATCATATTATTGTGCTGCGTCGCACAGCTCTCCATTCATTCAAAAAATATTACCGTTCACGGAAGAGCACCAGGCTTTGTAGGTAAACACGTTTATTTAAATAAGTACTCCGATTACTTATCACAAGCCTATGAAAAGCTAGACAACGCAATCATTGATGAAAATGGAAATTTTCAATTTAATTCTGAAATTGGGGAAATCACAGAAACATTTATACAGATTCAAGATAAATCTGCAACCTTATTCTTAGATCCGAAAACCAGCGATTATTTCATTTATTTTCCTTCTGAAGATCAATACGACTATTACAATGGCAAAACGGCACAGCTAATCTTGGATAGTCTCAGTAATAATGACATCAATACCCTAATAATTGACTATGAATCACGACTCAATCATTTTCTACATGTTGGCCCTGAGGAAAATAACGATGATTCTACATGGAACTTAGCCAAGATTATTTTATCACCTGAAGGTCTGCAAGTAATCGATCAGTTTAGAATGAGTTGCGAAAAAGAGTATACTGACATTTCTGACACTTTTTTCAAAAACTACATCACCTATTCTATTGCTGGATATAAGCAATATGCTGGTGGCATCGAAAATCTAAAAAGCAATAAATTAAGTTTATTCAATAAATATATCAAGAATAAACCCATTTTATATAACAATGGGAACTACATGTACTTTCTATTTGATTTTTTTGAAAACCCATTTAACATGATGGGACGGTCTAGTTTTGTTGCTTCTGAATTTATTGTTAATGATTTTGGAAGCTACACGAAGCTTTTAGCGCTTTTACAATTAGAGTATTATTACGAAAACCCTCAATTGGCAGAATTGATAATGATTAAAGGAATAATGGAAGAATATCATTCTGGCAGGTATTCAAAACGCAATTTGACCCACATTCTAGATAGCACTGTCCTTGTTACACCGTTTGCCGAGAACAAATTACTCGCACAAAACTTGAAACATGTGTTAACTCGGCTTGAAAAAGGTTATGCTGCTCCTGAATTTAATTTAATCACCACCGAATTCGACACAATTTCTTTAGAAACATTCAAACAAAAATACATCTATCTCGACTTCTTTCATACCCAAAGTACTCCTGCGCTAGCAGAAAAACTACTTGTTCCGGAGCTAAAAGAAAAATATGGAAAATACATCGAATTCGTTTCTATTTGTTTAAACGAAAACGCAGAAGATTTAACCCATTTCTTAGCTCAGAATCCTAACTATGATTGGCATTTTGCCCATTTTAACGGTGACATCGCACTGTTAGAAAACTATAAGGTGAGGTCCCTACCTAGCTACTTCCTTATTGGACCTCAAGGTGAAATGGTTGACGCCAACGCGCTCCGTCCTGCTCCTTTGAGCCCAGGTGCTGAATACACGACCATCGATAGAACATTTTGGGCAATAAAGAAAAAATTTGAACCAGAGAACAAATTTAATATCGGAATCAAAAATTAGCTAGACTGATCAAGTACATCCTGAATGGAACCGTACGTATTTTCTAAAACCACATTCCATTGTTTAGCTGGAATCCACTCAACTTTCGTAATGCCTTCTTCTATTTGTGGGGCTAGCTCCTCAATCCCTTTGTATTCCATTGCGTACCAATAGGTTCTTTTTAGTATCCATTTACCCGCCTCGAAGTAAGTGTGAAAAGTATCGATTAAATGATGTAATAGCGCAGGTCGAATTCCGCATTCCTCCTCTACTTCTCTAATTGCAGCATCTTGTTCAGTTTCGCCCAATTCAATTTTACCCTTTGGCAAATCCCATTTATTATGTCTGTAAATAAAAAGAAAATCAGCTCCACGCTGAACGAGACCTCCAGCGGCTTTAACAAGGCAAAACATCGCACAGAAATGATTCCAATCCTGCTCATTACCTAAAACAATGGTGACCATATTGTGCTCGTGAAAATCAAATAAATCCTCTAAATCGATTTCCTCATCGAATTCTATTACCCCAGAACCAGTCGCTACAGTAATCTCCTCAAGATTTTGAAGAAAAAAAAGAGGCTTATCGTTTATAAAAACTTTATACATTTGCGGCTATGATTTTCAGACCCGAAACAGCGTCAAAAGTAGCAGAATTTTTGCTTCAAATCAAGGCGATCAAACTTCAACCCAATTCACCATTCACTTGGGCATCAGGAATTAAATCTCCGATTTACTGTGATAACCGAATAATTTTATCCTATCCAACCATTAGAACATTCATTAGACAAGAACTCTGTAATGCTATTCAGCAGCAATATGGTTCTAAAGCTTTAATAGCAGGCGTTGCTACTGGAGGAATTGCCCACGGCGCACTTGTAGCCCAAGAAATGGGGGCAGGATTTGCGTATGTGCGTTCAGCTAGTAAAGGACACGGGTTACAAAACAAAGTGGAAGGCGTTGTAGAAGAAGGGCAAGATGTAGTTGTAATAGAAGATTTAATTTCTACGGGTAAAAGCAGCCTGGATGCAGTTGCTGCACTCAGATTAAGAAGAGCCAATGTAAAGGGAATGCTCGCTATCTTTAGCTATGGGTTTGACGAAGCATATCAACGTTTTCAAAAAGAAAATTGTCCCATAACTGTTTTATGTGACTATGATCATCTACTAAAAGTTGCACTAAAAACGAAATACATTAACGAAAAAGAATTGGCTTCTCTTCAGCAATGGAGAAAAGACCCAAAAGGTTGGAACATCTGAAATGACAGAAATTACTAGCAACAAAGCCCAGGTTAAAGCGCCTATTAATGAGGTTTTCATTTTCCTAACAGATATGAATAATTACGAATTACTTTTGCCGAAAGATAACATTTCGCAATTCCAGGCAAGTGATGATTCATTTTCTTGTAAAATTGAGAATACTTATACCATCTCTCTTAAAAACAATGGAACCAAAAGCAACACGGATATTTCCTTGATTTCTAATAACGACTCTCCATTGCGATTTACACTAGATGTCAAACTTGAAGAGACCGATATTAATTCAACTTCTGTGCAGTTATTTTGCCATGCGGACCTCAATCCATTTCTTAAAATGATGGCCATCAAGCCGTTGCAAAATTTGTTCAATTACATGGCCAATCGATTGGAAAAAGTATTTCCTGGTAATTAAATGAATTTTACTTCCTTAAAGTAAAAAGTGTATTCAGTTCCTTCAGAAAAAATTATTAGGGCCCCGGTGGGTTTAATATCGGTAATTACTCCCTTAATTTGCTCACCAGATTGAACTACTTCATACCAATGTTCCTGCTTGTATTGAAATAACAATGACATGTATTGCTTTTTAAGATCATCTGTATTTCCTGATTTCAACTGAAGATAGTACTTTTCTAGTTGCTTATTTAAGGTCAATTGTACAGAATCAAGGTCTATATTAGTTTTTAAAAGTGTCTTAATCGAAGTCGCGTTTACATCAGACATAAAGTCAGTCTGATTGACATTAAATCCAACACCTATAATTGAATGTGAAAATCGATTTTTTTGAACGCTATTCTCAATCAGAATGCCTGCAATTTTAATGGATTCCACTAAAATATCGTTCGGCCATTTTACGACTGATTTTATTCCAAACTCTTTCAATGTTTTTATTACCGCAAGCGATGTAATTATCGAAAGATAGAATTGATCTTCTATTTTGAGAAAAGTTGGTTTTAAAATGTAGGAACAAGTCAAATTCAGTTTTGGGTGTGAAAACCATGAATTTCCTGACTGACCCTTGCCATTTGTCTGATGTTCTGCCATAATTACAGTCCCATCAAGCACATTTGTCCTCTTAATCAAATTGGCAGCAAAATTGTTCGTAGAATCTACAGTAAGTAATTCTATTTTGTTTTGACCGATGAACAAAGTTGACATTGCATTTTTTTAACCTAGTATAAAAGTAGATTTAATTTGACAAAATGAGTAATTTTGCAAATTAGTATCGTAAAATTAAATGAGTAACAAAATAAAGACTTTATCTCCATCAAAAATTCTAGCAGAAACCATTGTGAAAGGAATGCAAGAATTAAAGGGAATTGAAATAAAAGTCCTTGATCTATCCAATATTTCTGGCGCGGTTTGTCAGTACTTTGTGATTTGTCATGGTGAATCTGATACACAAGTAATGGCAATAGCCAGAGCAATTGAAAAAGAAACACTGAAGCAAATCAAAGAAAAGCCTTGGCATACAGAAGGAGAGGGAAATGCCCAATGGATTTTAATGGATTATGTCGACGTAGTTGCTCACGTTTTCTATAAAGAAGCGCGTGAATTTTACAATTTAGAAGGGCTATGGGCTGATGCTCCAATAGAAAATATAGAGTTCCAGCTTTAAGAAATTAAATTATGACAGATAAAAAGAAAGTGCCAGGAAAAAAACCAGTTTTTAACTTTTACTGGATTTACATCGTAATCATTGTTTTACTAATTCTAATGGCCCTATTCAGATGGGAAGGTGGAATTAGCAAAACGACCTATCCAGAGTTTCAAGCAGAAATGTTAACTAATGGCCATGTTGAAAAGGTAATGGTAATCAACAAGTCCTATGCTCAAGTTAGCATCAAAAAAGAGTTTCATACAGATCCACTTCATGAGAAGAAGATCAATAAGTCTTTTGCAGGTGGCTTAAATAATGGTCCACACTATGTATTTCAAATTCCTAATAATGAAGCTTTTTCTGATAGCTTACAAGTTTGGCAACAAAATTATGGAATAACCTATGATTATACGACTGAGGACAACTGGGGAAGAGAAATGTTGTCTTGGGTTCTTTTCTTTGGTTTGATGATTGGAGTTTGGATTTTTATCATGAGACGAGTCTCTGGTGGAGGCGGCCCTGGTGGTCAAATCTTCAATATAGGAAAGTCAAAAGCGCAGCTATTTGATAAAAGTAAAGGAACCAATGTAACTTTTAACGATGTCGCTGGATTAGAAGGTGCAAAGGAAGAAGTGCAAGAAATTGTTGACTTCCTCAAGAATCCGACCAAATACACAGCGCTGGGAGCAAAAATTCCAAAAGGTGCATTACTGGTAGGACCTCCAGGAACAGGAAAGACTCTTTTGGCAAAGGCCGTAGCAGGTGAGGCAAAAGTTCCCTTCTTTTCTTTGTCTGGTTCTGACTTTGTTGAAATGTTCGTCGGTGTTGGGGCATCAAGAGTAAGAGATTTATTCAAGCAGGCAAAAGAAAAAGCACCAGCAATTATTTTTATTGACGAAATTGATGCCATCGGACGCGCCAGAGGCAAAAGTCCTAATATGGGTTCTAATGATGAACGAGAAAATACCTTAAATCAACTGTTAACAGAAATGGATGGTTTTGGAACAAATAGTGGTGTAATCATCTTGGCTGCAACCAACAGAGCAGACATTCTGGATAAAGCCCTAATGAGAGCCGGGCGTTTTGACCGTCAGATTTATGTAGATATGCCAGATTTAAATGAACGAAAAGAAATATTCGAAGTTCATCTAAAGCCCTTAAAACTTGCCGATGACTTAGACAGAGACTTTTTAGCCAAACAAACACCTGGATTCTCAGGTGCAGACATTGCCAATATTTGTAATGAAGCAGCCTTAATTGCAGCAAGAAAAAATAAAAAATCTGTCGAAAAACAAGATTTTCTGGATGCAGTAGATAGAATTATTGGTGGACTAGAAAAGAAAAATAAAATTATCAGTCCAGAAGAAAAAAAGGCCATCGCTTATCACGAAGCCGGTCACGCTACTGTAAGTTGGTTATTAGAACATGCTAATCCATTAGTTAAAGTAACTATAGTACCGCGTGGTCAAAGCCTTGGTGCTGCTTGGTATTTGCCGGAGGAAAGACAAATTACTAGAACAGCCCAAATGCTTGATGAAATGTGTTCTTTGTTAGGAGGAAGAGCAGCTGAAGAGGTCATCTTCAACCAAATTTCTACAGGAGCCTTAAGTGACTTAGAGCGAACTACAAAAATGGCACAGGCAATGGTAACCATTTATGGTTTAAACAATAAACTTGGAAACGTAAGCTATTACGACTCCTCCGGTCAACAAGGCTTTTTCATGGATAAACCTTATAGTGATGATACGGCAAAAATAATTGACGAAGAAATCAGTGTTCTCATTGAAGGTCAATATGAAAGAGCTAAAACTTTGCTTCAGGACAATAAGGATAAATTAGATCAACTGGCACAAAAATTACTTGAAAAAGAAGTGATTTTCAGAGATGATTTGGAGCTGATTTTCGGAAAAAGGCCCTTCGACAAAGATTCTTCAGTTGATGATGATGCATCATCAATTTCCAAAGAAATGAAGAGCAATGAAGAGCAAGCAGGAACCATTGACAGTGCTGATTCCAATGCTGAAAAGACTGAAAATAAAGTTCCCGTTCAAGAAGAAACGACTACTAACAATGATGATACAGACGATAAAGAAGAAACTCCCGAACAGGAGGCGGAAAATATCGAATGAATGACAATTGGACACTCGTTTTTGAATCTAGTTTTGAGCACATCTGCCAAACGTTAAAAAGTATGCTTGAGCAAAACGGAATTGAAACCATTGTGTTAAATAAAAAAGATTCAATGGTGCAATCCATTGGTACCATTGAATTATATGTCCAGAAAGACGATGTAATTTTAACCAAACGCTTGATTGAAAGTTCAGCAATTTGAAGGAAATACTTACTAGAACTGCCACAGGACTTCTTTTCGTAGGAGTTGTTATCTCGAGCATCGTTTGGAGCCAGTATTCTGTTGCCGTTTTATTTCTTTTGGTCAGCATTTTAGCGCTCTACGAATTTTATAAATTAATGAATAAGGCCTCATTTACGCCTCACAAAACAATCGGTTTTATCTGTGGTGCTACCATATATATACTCATTGCTTTACACAGTTTCAACTGGCTCCCTTTGCATACACTATCCATTATATTCCCATTACTTGTTGGAATAGTCATTGTGGAACTTTTCAGAAAACAAAAATCGCCAATTTCGAACATTGCCTTCACTGTTCTTTCAATGATTTATATTGTAATGCCTCTTGCATCCTTGAATTACTTCGCCTATTACAATCCTTTTAATGATGAAGTTCATCTATACAAAAACGAGTACAGCTTATTGCTCGGCTTTTTCATTATTGTATGGAGTAATGATACTGGGGCTTATTTGTTTGGTAGATTATTTGGAAAAAGAAAGCTGTTTAAACGTATTTCGCCGAACAAAACATGGGAAGGGTTTATTGGAGGTGCTTTCGTTGCTGTTGGTAGTGCAATATTATTTGCTAATTCGACCGATAGCTCCATGTTTCATTGGTCCATTATTGCAAGTCTAATCGTAATTTTTGGAACTTTAGGGGACTTAACTGAATCCCAAATAAAAAGAAGTATTGGCGTTAAAGATGCAAGCAATTTTTTACCTGGACACGGTGGAATTTTAGATCGCTTTGATGGTGTGCTATATGCTGCCCCATTCGTTCTTACTTATTTTCTTATTATTAAAGCTGAATCTTTAATTTAAGCAGCTGTGAAAATTCACAAAGAAGGATATACTATAATTTTAGTGACATTTCTGGCATTAGTCTGCCTAAATACATTGGTCTTTTTTCTATCCAGTGGTTGGTTGTTTATTTTCTATTCAATAAGTGCCATTTCCTTTGTCTTCTTCTTTTTAATTGTCCAGTTCTTCAGAATTCCGAAAAGAAGTCCAATTATAGATGGGAATAAAATTATAGCTCCTTCGGACGGAAAAATAGTAGTCATTGAGGAAATTATTGAACAAGAATATTTTAATGACAAAAGAATACAGCTTTCTATTTTTATGTCACCCTTGAATGTACATGCACAGTGGTACCCCATTAATGGAATAGTTAATTACTTTAAATACCATCCCGGAAAGTACTTGGTCGCATGGCATCCAAAATCGTCAACAGAAAATGAAAGAAGTACAATCGTCATTAAAAAGGATGCTGGACAAGAAGTTATGTTTCGACAGATTGCAGGTGCCGTTGCCAGGAGAATTATTTGTTATGCAAAAGAAGGTGATCAAGCACATCAAGGAGAAAATTGCGGTTTTATTAAGTTTGGATCTCGAATTGACGTCATTCTTCCACTAGATGCAAAAATACTGGTTGATCTGGACACAAAAACCGTCGGTTCAGAGACAGTTCTTGCAGAATTTTAACAGATCAAGTGTAATTCCGCCAATTTATTCTTAAATTATGCATCCATAAAGACATTTATTAAATCAAATCATATGAAAAAGGTACTTATTGCTTTTACACTCGTTGCTTTTATAGGTGGAACGACTTTCGCTTCAACTACATTCGATGGTGACCCAGTTAAGACTGAAAAAACCAAAGGTGACGAAAAGAAAAAGAAGAAAAAGAAATCTCAAGAATGCACAAAAACCGCTACAACTAAAAGTTGTTGTTCAAAAGCTAGCGGAAAAACGTGCACAAAGAAAAAAGAATTATAGAATTAATTTTCTTTTAACAAGTATTAAGGAGGCGAATGCCTCCTTTTTTGTTTTCTACTATTTTTCAAATTTCACGTAAAAAACAAGCAGCCATTATCGTACATTTATTCTATGGAAAAACCAAAAGGTAAATTAGCCTTGCAAGTTGTGGCAATGCCAGCAGATACCAATCCTGCTGGAGATATATTTGGTGGTTGGTTATTATCTCAGATGGATATAGCCGGGGGAATTTTCTGCAGATCAATTGCCAAGGGTCGTGTCGTAACTGTGTCCATTGAATCCACAGAATTTAAGATTCCTGTTTTTGTTGGAGATACACTGTCCTGCTTTGTTGAGTTAAAAAGAAAAGGTCGAAGTTCTATCTCAGTGAAGATTGAAGCCTGGGTAACTAGAGATTTCGTTGAAGACAACATGATGAAAGCTACCGAAGGAACCTATACTTTTGTTAAAGTGAATGCAGACAGAACTCCCATACCGATATCTTAGACTGTGAACTTTACTGAATTAAACTTAAATACACCCTTATTAAATGCGCTGAATGAGCTCGGTTTCAGCAATCCTACCCCAATACAAGAAAAAGCCTTTCCTGTGATCATGGCGGGTAAAGATGTTGTTGGAATTGCCCAAACTGGAACCGGTAAAACATTGGCTTTTCTACTTCCAATACTTCGTAACCTAAAATACTCAACGGAACATCATCCAAGAGTATTAATACTTGTTCCTACCAGAGAGCTTGTTGACCAAATTGTAAATCGATTAGAGACCTTAACTACTTATATCAATTGCAGAGTCATTGGCGTATTTGGTGGCACCAATATCAATACACAAAAGCAAATTATCCATGATAATGGCGTCGACATACTAGTAGCTACACCGGGAAGACTCGCTGATTTGGCATTAAGTGGAGTATTGCGACTTAAAAACGTCAAGCAACTCGTAATTGACGAAATGGATGAAATGCTTGATTTAGGCTTTCGGCCCCAGCTTCTTAATATAATTGACTTACTTTCTACAAAAAGACAAAACTTATTATTCTCAGCAACAATTACTGACGACGTAGAAACATTCATTCAAAAATTCTTTTTTTCACCAATTAAAATTGAAGCAGCAGGAGCCGGTACACCTCTCAAGTTGATTACCCAAAAATTTTACCATGCTCCTAACTTCTTATCGAAAAAATCACTCATTACGCACTTGCTATCTAATGCTAAGTTCTCAAAAGTTTTAATTTTCGTAAGTAGTCGGAAGTTTGCAGATCGCCTTCACGAAGAACTTCAAAAGGATTACCCGGAAGAAGCCAATGCGATACATTCAAATAAATCTCAAAATTATCGAATTAACGCAGTGAAGTCCTTTGCTGATGGTACGATTCGGATACTTATTGCCACCGATTTAATTTCCAGAGGAATTGATATCGAAGGGGTTTCTCATGTCATTAATTTTCATCTTCCTGAAAACGTGGAACACTATACTCATCGAATTGGAAGAACGGGAAGAGCTGAAAGTAAGGGTACCGCTTTATCCTTTATTAGCGAAAATGAAAAAAATTGGCTGCGTAATATTGAAACATCATTGGGCAAAAACATCGAACGATTGGAAGTTCCAGAAGAGGTTGTCTTTACAGATGTCCTAATAACGGAGGAGCAACCCGTTGTACTTGAGAAAAACTATCTACCCAAACCAAAAAAGATCGATGAAAGAGGTCCTGCGTTTCATGAGAAAAAAGAAAAGAATCAAAAAACCAACCAAGGCGGTTCCTACAAAAAGAAAATAAAAGCGAAATACAAAAAACCAAAAACCAGGGGTCAGAAGAAAAAAGGTAAAAAATAATGTTAATGCGAATTAGCCACGTTCCTTCGTTAGCGTAATTTTGGATTCTCAATATGGCGTGTGCTATCGCGACTCGTCTTTTTCTTAAAGTTTCGCTCTAATGCTGCGTCTAAATCAATACCTGTTTGATTGGCTAAGCACATGAGAACCCACAATATATCAGCCATCTCATCCCCAATATCTTTTCCTTTATCAGATTCCTTTTCTGACTGCTCCCCGTATCTTCTGGCCACAATACGAGACAATTCACCAACCTCTTCCGATAGTATAACCATATTTGTAAGTTCATTAAAGTAGCGAACACCATACTTTTTAATCCAATCGTCAACCTGTTTTTGAGCCTCTGTAATCGTCATTATTCTTTATTCTTTGAGTCTAATATGATGGTAACGGGACCGTCATTAATTAAATGTACTTGCATATCTTCTCCAAACCTACCCGTCTTCGGTGTTAATTGCATCAGCTCCCCTAGTTGATTAATGAAACGTTCATACAACGGTTTACTGACTGCAGCGTTTGCCGCTTTACTATAGGTAGGCCTGTTTCCTTTTTTCACGCTGGCATGCAGCGTGAATTGGCTTACTACCAATGCTTCACCTGCTATATCAACTAAAGATTTATTCATAACACCAAATTCATCAGGAAATATTCTCATCCTAACTATTTTTCCCGCCAACCATTCGATATCAGGAGAGTCGTCCATTGACTCTATACCCACAAATATTAATACACCCTTTTCAATCGACGCTATATGATCTCCACTAATGGCCACTGATGCCTTTTTAACTCTCTGAATTATTGCCCGCATTCAGTATCCTTTATCTCGATAGGTCTCCTCTTCATTATCTTCATAGATTGCTAAATAATTAGTGTACCGCTCTAGTGGTAATTTTCCATTTTCTACTGCGTCGATTACAGCACATTTTGGTTCTTTCAAATGTTGACAATTATGAAACTTACAATTCCCCATTAAAACGCGAATTTCAGGAAAATAATGCCCGAGCTCCTTTTTATCAATGTCAACAATTCCAAAACCTTTGATGCCAGGAGTATCAACTATAAATCCTCCAAAATTTAGCTCAAACATTTCGGCAAATGTGGTTGTATGTTTTCCTTTATAATGTGCTTCAGAAATCTCACCGGTTTTCAATTCTAAATTTGAATCGACGGCATTAATTAAAGTTGATTTACCAACTCCTGAATGACCAGAAACCAGACTCACCTTATCCTTCATTAATGTTTCTATTGCATCTACACCCGTTCTAGTTAAAGCAGAAACTTCAAAGGTTTGATAACCTACTTCTCTATAGGTTTTGATTAACTTAACCAATTGCTCTTTCGACTTAACGTCTAATAAATCTATTTTATTAAACACAAGCGCAACCGGAATTCTATATGCTTCAGCACTCACTAAAAACCTATCAATAAAACCTGTTGAAGTTCTTGGACTATCAATCGTGATAATCAAAATTGCCTGATCAATATTACTCGCAATAATATGAGAGCGTTTGGATAAATTAACCGATTTTCTAATAATGTAATTTCGTCGGTCGTGAATAGCTCTAATTACTCCTGTTCCGTCTTCTTCTCTATTAAAATCTACCCAATCACCAACAGCAATTGGATTCGTGCTTTTTATTCCTTGAATCCTAAATTTACCTTGTATTCTGCACTGTGAAACAGTCCCGTCAGTTAACCTCACTGCATACCAACTTCCCGTCGATCTTATTACCAATCCCTTTTCCAAAGTTTCGCAAAGTTAACAAACCTTATGTTGATACTGCATGCACTTGGCACATAGAAATATATAATTATGTAGTAACTTTATCGAAAGATTAATTCCATGTCTATTTCGGTAAAAAATATTTCTAAAGTTTACGGCGATCAATATGCATTGCGCAATGTTTCTTTGGAAATACCTAAAGGCCAGATAATTGGTTTCCTGGGACCCAATGGTGCGGGTAAATCAACATTGATGAAAATCATCACTTGTTTTATTCCTCAAACAGAAGGTGAAATAAAAGTCTGTAATCTAGATGTTAATGAACAAACTTTAGGAGTAAAAAAACGCGTAGGATACTTACCGGAGCATACACCACTATATCAAGACATGTATGTTAAAGAGTACCTGAGCTTTATTGCACATCTACACCAAGTACCCAAAAGAAAAGAGCGCGTTGATGAAATGATTGAGTCTGTTGGTTTAAGACTCGAAAGTCACAAAAAGATTGCAGCACTTTCAAAAGGATACCAACAGCGTGTTGGATTAGCGCAAGCGCTTATTCACGATCCAGAAGTGCTAATACTTGATGAACCAACCAGTGGACTTGATCCGAATCAACTTGAAGATATTCGAAATCTAATCAAGCGATTAGGGAGTGAAAAAACCGTTATGCTTTCTACGCACATAATGCAAGAGGTTGAAGCCATATGTGACAGGGTTATTATCATTAACAAAGGAGAAATTGTAGCCGATGACTCAGCAAAGAATTTGCAAAATCAAACTGCAGCAAAACAAGTTATACGTGTTGAATTTGATCAAGTAATATCCATCAAAAAACTGCAAACCATTTCTGGAGTTTCCGTTGTAAATCAAATCGACCAGAACCTCTTTTTATTAGAACCTAAGTCTAAAGTAGATTTGAGACCTGCGATATCAAAATTTGCAAATGAAAATCATCTTTTAATCCTAACATTACAGAAAGAAGAACAATCTTTAGAAGAGGCGTTTAAAAAATTGACTAATAAATAAATAGAGCCAATTAAATTTATAATTTAGCGCACTCTTAAAAGCATAATTATGCCATATTTATTTACTTCAGAGTCCGTATCAGAGGGACACCCCGATAAAGTTGCTGATCAAATTTCAGATGCATTAATTGATAATTTCATGGCATTTGATCCTCAGTCGAAAGTAGCGTGTGAAACATTAGTTACTACAGGTCAAGTTGTTTTAGCAGGAGAAGTTAAAACCAACACCTATCTTGATGTTCAATTAATTGCAAGAAACACGATTAAAAAAATTGGTTATACCAAATCAGAATATATGTTTGATGCCAATTCATGTGGAATTTTATCTGCCATACATGAACAATCTGAAGACATTAATCAAGGTGTGGAAAGAGCGAATCCTGAAGACCAAGGAGCTGGAGACCAAGGAATGATGTTTGGTTATGCTACTAAAGAAACAGAAAATTACATCCCTTTAGGTCTTGACTTAGCCCACAAGATATTGCTTGAAATGGCACATATAAGAAACAATGAGCCAGAATTAATTCCTTTTTTACGTCCAGATGCTAAGTCTCAAATTACCATTGAATACTCGGACGATAATGTACCTCAAAGGATTGATACTATTGTTGTTTCAACACAACACGATGATTTTGATACGGAGTCAGTCATGTTGGAAAAAATCAAATCAGACATTGTAAACATTGTAGTTGAGCGTGTCAAAGCGAAATGTACCCCTGAAATCCAAAAGCTTTTTACGGAAGACATTCAATTTCATATTAATCCGACAGGGATCTTTGTAATTGGCGGGCCTCATGGTGATACTGGCTTAACCGGTCGGAAAATAATTGTCGACACCTACGGAGGAAAAGGAGCGCATGGTGGCGGTGCTTTTTCGGGAAAGGATCCGTCCAAAGTAGATCGATCAGCTGCATATGCAACAAGACATATTGCAAAAAACATGGTTGCTGCAGGATTATGTGATGAAGTTTTGGTGCAAGTATCGTATGCTATTGGTGTAGCTGAGCCATGTGGTTTGTTCGTAGACACATATGGGTCTGCTAAAATTGGTTTGAGTGATGGTGAAATTGCGCAAAAAATTAGCGAAATATTTGATATGAGACCTTATTTTATTGAGCAACGTCTGAAGCTTCGTAATCCAATGTACTCAGAAACTGCTGCTTATGGTCATATGGGGCGTAAAAATGAAGTTGTAACCAAAACTTTTCAAGCACCTGATGGTAAAAAAGTTACTAAAGACGTAGAATTATTTACTTGGGAAAAATTAGATTACGTAGCAAAACTAAAAGATACTTTTGCACTTTAATTTTCTCAAAAAAGGAATTTTAAAGGGCTTCTTGTATTTATAAGAAGCCTTTTTTACATTTAGGTTTTGGATAATCAAAATATCATCAATCACTTAGGCGAAAATCGAGCGGACTATGAAAACTCCGTTGTTCCGCCTATTTATCAGTCAAGTATTTTTTGTTTCGATTCTGTCGATGATTTAAGACAGAATCTTAAGCGAGAGCTCGAAGTTCCTTTTTACACCAGAGGGGTGAATCCAACAGTTACCAAACTGAGAAAAAAAATAGCAGCACTAGAAAAAACAGAAGATGCTTTGATATTTGGCAGCGGAAGCGGAGCTATAGCTGCGGCAGTTATGAACAGTGTCCAAGCGGGAGACCATGTAGTTTGCGTTCAGAAACCGTATTCTTGGACTGGAAAGCTATTAGGAGAATACCTTTCGAAATATAAGGTAGAAGTTTCATTCATTGATGGTAAATCAATTGACAATTTTGAGAAGGCCATTCAACCCAATACTAAGCTATTTTATCTGGAAACACCCAATTCAGTAACCTTCGAGTTACAAGACCTTCGAGCCGTAGCTGAACTTGCAAGGAAGAAGGGCATTCGAACCATTTGCGACAACAGTTATTCTTCCCCTATTTATCAAAATCCTTCCGAATACGGGATTGATATCGTTTGCCATTCAGCAAGTAAATACATTGGTGGTCATTCCGATGTTGTTGCCGGTATACTCTGTGCCTCTTCCGAAGTGGTAAATTCAATATTTGCAAATGAGTTTATGACAATTGGAGGCATTATTTCGCCCAATGATGCCTGGTTGCTTTTACGCGGTCTAAGGACACTTCCCATGAGAATAAAGCAATCTCACGAAACCACGGTTAAGGTTATCGATTGGCTCTCTTCGCATCCTAAAGTGGAAAAAATTAATTACCCTTTCTTGGAATCATTTCCACAACTTGAGTTGGCCAAAAAACAAATGCGAGGTTGTGGAGGATTATTCTCGATGGAAATAAAAGCAAATTCCATTGAAGAAGTTGAAATATTTTGTAACTCTTTGAATCATTTTTTAATCGCTTGCTCTTGGGGTGGCTATGAGTCTTTACTATTTCCAACTTGTGCCTTGTTCGACTCAGCCAATTACAATCAAACCGAATTATCTTGGAAACTCATCAGGTTTTATATCGGATTTGAAGATCATCAAATTATCATTGATGATTTTTCTCAGGCATTCAATAAAATTTAATCGCTATTTCTTTCTGAAAAATATGCGAATTGGGACACCTTTAAAATTGAATTCTTCTCGAAACTTGTTTTCCAAAAACCGTTTGTAAGAATCCCTCACATATTGAGGCAAATTGCAGAATAGCGCAAAAGCCGGTGCATGTGTAGGTAATTGTGTGATGTATTTAATCTTAATAAATTTACCTTTAACAGATGGAGGCGGATGGTGCTCCATTATCCCTTGTAGAAGCTCGTTTAATCGAGAAGTTGGAATGCGTTGAGTTCGATTATGGTATACTTCTATTGCTTCTTCAAGCGACTTGTGAATACGCTGTTTTTCTATAGCAGATGTGAAAATAATTGGCACATCTGAAAATGGCGATAGTTGCTCTCTTATTTTGTTTTCAAAATCTCGAACAGAATTGGTTTCTTTTTCAATTAGATCCCACTTATTAACAAGAACGACTACCCCCTTGCGATTTTTCTCAATGACATAAAAAATATTCAAATCTTGTTTTTGAACACCCTCTGTAGCATCAATCATGAAAATACAAACGTCAGAATTTTCGATGGTTCGAATAGACCTGAGTACAGAGTAATATTCTATATCTTCATCAACTTTAGCTTTCTTTCTAATCCCAGCAGTATCTACTAAGTTAAAATCAAATCCGAAGGACTTGTATCGAGTATGAATAGAATCCCTAGTTGTACCAGAAATGGGCGTAACAATGTTGCGTTCTTCTCCCAAAAGTGCATTACACAATGAAGATTTGCCCACATTAGGTTTGCCCACTATCGCAATATTGGGAATACCTGAAGTATCGTCAATATCAAGATCTGTATTGAAGCTACTCACAAGCTTATCCAATAATTCTCCCGTACCCGAACCATTGATAGCGGAAATGGCGTGTACCTCACCTAATCCAAAAGAATAAAAAGCTGTTGCATCAATAGACCTGCTTGCGTTATCTACTTTGTTAGAACAAAGGACAACGGGTTTATCTGTTCTCCTTAACATATTTGCAACTGATTCATCCAAATCGGTAATCCCTGTAGTTACATCTACCACAAAGATAATGGCAGAGGCTTCATCCATGGCAATGACTACTTGTTTTCTAATTTCTTCTTCAAAAATATCATCTGATCCCGAAACATATCCACCTGTATCGATAACTGAAAATTCTACTCCATTCCACTCTGATAACCCGTAATGGCGATCTCTAGTAACACCGCTAGTTTCTTGAACAATTGCAGCTCTGGATTCTGTCATTCGATTGAATAATGTTGATTTTCCAACATTAGGCCTGCCAACTATTGCTACAATGTTTCTCATTTCCGCGCAAAGTTAATCTAAAAGAAGTTAGTGGACTCGCTACTGATTAACATCTTTTACCATTCCTTTAACATTTATTCAGCTCACTCTATTCTTTTTATTTTCAGAATTAAGTAATTTCCATTTAAACACAAATACTTACTGTATGAAGATTTACAAAATCCTATTTACATTTTTTGGGCTAATTTATATTTCTGCTTTTTTTATGCCGACATATGATATTGCAATATTTGGAACCTTTTCGACTCTTTTGGGATGGGAGACTTGTATCTTTAGTTTTCGCATGTTAATAGACTCATTCCTTAAATTTGAAACATTACATTTCACATCAGGAATATGTGCTGTTGTAGCGAATGGTGCCGTAATTTTTGCCCTAATCTGTTTAATAAGAAAATCTAAAAAGATAAAATTACTTCGTATTGTATCCTTAATTGGGTTCACAAGTACCATCTGGTGGTTGGTTCATGAAATGTACGACGGCGAGATTAGTAATCTATTGGTGGGATATTATATCTGGATAAGTAGTGTAGGTGGCGTACTGTTTACAACAGTTGCTCAAGTTAAATATCGGCTTAAAGCAAACAATGTGCAATCAAATTTTATGATTGACTCCTCCGGTTCAAATATAACATCGCAAATCTCTGGTAATTATATCTGATTAATTAGACCTTTTAATAACCGTAGTTATCAAGTGATTTATCCTGATTTCTCCACTCCTTTTCAACCTTAACTCGAAGTTCAAGGTGTACGTGTTTATCAACAAATATTTGAATGTCTTTTCTCGCTTTAATACCTACGTGCTTAATCTTTTTACCTTGATGGCCGATGATTATACCCTTTTGAGAATCTCTTATCACTAAAATGTTAGCTTCAATTTTAATAATAGATTCCTCCTCTTTGTACGCCACTACTTCCACTTCACAACTATAGGGTAATTCCTGATCATAAGTCTCAAATATTTTCTCTCTTATAATCTCAGAAATAAAAAATCGCATGGGCTTATCGGTTAGCTCATCCTTAGGAAAATAAGGTGGTGATTGAGGTAAATATTCCTTCACTTTATTTATGATGTACTCCAAATTCATTTTATGCAAAGCTGATATTGGTAGAATTTCAGCACGCGGTATTTTCTTCGACCAATAATCTACTCTTTCTATTAATCGCTCTTGATCGATTAAATCAATTTTATTAATTAAAACCAATACAGGAGCTTCTGATTTTTGAATTTTTGACAAGGTATTTTCGTGATTCATTTCATCTTCAAATGGATCAGTTACAAAAAGAAAAACATCGGCATCAGAAATAGCAGTATTAACATATTTCATCATCCGTTCGTGTAATTTGTAACCCGCGTTTACTACTCCAGGTGTATCAGAATATACAATTTGAAAATCATCACCATTGACGATACCCATTATTCGATGCCTAGTTGTTTGTTTCTTTGAAGTAATAATACTGAGCCGCTCACCTACCAAACCATTCATTAAAGTTGATTTCCCTACGTTAGGACTACCTAATATGTTTACAAATCCAGCCTTATGTGCCATTTTTATCATTTTTTCTTGCCGTACAAAGGAACAAATTATATCTTTGACGACCTAAGATCGCGGGGTAGAGCAGTTGGTAGCTCGTTGGGCTCATAACCCAAAGGTCGCTGGTTCGAGTCCAGTCCCCGCTACTAAGTAAAAAGCCTGAACAATTGTTCAGGCTTTTTTTATTCCATCCAAAATATTTTTAGAAAGTGGATTGTGTTAATCATTCTCAATCAACTACTGTATGTTTGTATTTATAGCTTTCCAAGAGTAGTAAACTTGTGGTTTTTTTGAAAGCCAACTGACGTATACTTTCGCACTACGTTTGATAAGCGTACAATTACTCACTCCAAGCGAGTAGTAGGTAGGGTGTAAGCCGGTCCTGGAGAGGACCGGCTTCTTTTTTTAAGTAAATTCAGTACTATTGTACCATGTATAAATTTTTAATTGCGTCTATATTGGTTTTGCTATCCTCCTGTAAAGAGAACGCCACCAATATTCAACCTACAGAGGTGGACTCGTTGCATGATATTCACTCTTGTAACTGTGGTGATCTAATTCTGGATTCTGGATTCAATTGGTACTACCTTTCAGATAGATTGAAGCCATTCACAGGCAAATGCTCTTTGCAACTGCCGGATGGAAGCATCATACTTGAAAGAAATTATGAGCAAGGAAAAGTACATGGGGATGTGTTAGAATGGCATAATAATGGTACATTAAAATTATCCATGAAATTTGAAAAGAACAGGCAAGTGGGAGAAATGAAAGAATGGGATAATGAAGGAATTCTAGAATATCATGCTACCTATAACGTTGGTAAAATGGACTCCTTAATATATAAAAGAATCCATTACGTTAATTAAGAGCGTCGATCTCATCAGAAGTAATTTCCCAATCATAATACGTTTTATCTAACTCACTTTTAGCCGAATTGTAAGCCCCTAATACTTTTTCGGTTAGCACTTTGTCATTGTAATCCAATCCCGAAACTTCCTGGTCTAGTTCTTTTATTTTCGTTTCAAGTTCCGCAATTTTTACTTCTAAACGAGAAATTTTGTTCTTTAACATGCGTTCTTTTTTCTCGTCTTTTTTCTTTTCTAAATAATCTTTCTTATTCTGAGAAATTACTTTCTCTTTCGATTTTTTGATAGGATTACTATTATGTTCAAAATCGACTATGCTTTCCTTTTTTCTGTAATCTAAAAATTCCTTTATCCCAAAATGGTGTACACTGATTTGTTCATTTTTAATCTCATAAATCCGATCAGTTAATCCGTCTAAAAAATCTCGATCATGCGAAACAATCAACAATGTTCCATCATATTTTATCAAAGCTTGTTTAAGAATTTCCTTTGACTTAATATCTAAATGGTTTGTAGGCTCATCTAGAACCAATAAATTGTAAGGTTCTAGAAGAAGTTTACACAATGATAGTCTTGTTTTCTCGCCACCAGACAAAACTTTAACCTTTTTGTCCGCATCTTCACCGCTGAACAAAAATCCACCTAATATCATTCTTACTCTTTTACGAATATCGCCAACTGCAATATCATCAATAGTTTCAAAAACCGTTTTTTCTGTATCAAGCTGATCGGCTTCATCTTGAGCAAAATATCCTAGATTAACGTTGTGCCCTAATTTAACTGTTCCATTAAAATCAGTGTCTCCCACAATCATCTTGACTAGCGTTGATTTGCCTAACCCATTTTTCCCAATTAATGCAACTTTATCTCCTCGTCCCATCGAGAACTCCGTATCGGTTAAAATATTATGACTATAAGCCTTGGTTACATTCATAGCCTCAATAGCTATCTTACCCGACCTAGGAGCCGGCGGAAATAAAATATTTAAACCTGCAATTTCATCAGATTCAATTTCAATTTTGTCTAACCTGTCTAATTTTTTTATAAGGGATTGAGCGAAAGCAGCCTTGTTCTTTTTAGCTCTAAATTTATTAATTAGCTGTTCGGTTTGCTGAACATATTTTTCTTGATTTTTTGCCGCATCGGTTTGCTGTGCTATTTCTTGTTCGCGTTGAACCTTATACTTGGTATATGGCAAAGGATAATCTCTGATTTTACCATTTACTACCTCAATGGTTCTATTCGTAATGTTATCAAGAAATAATCGATCATGAGAAATAAGCATTAGCGAATTATTTCCTTTTTTTAGAAAGTCTTCTAACCACTGTATAGATTCTATATCTAAATGATTCGTAGGCTCATCTAGTAACAATAAATCCGGTTCTAATAGAAGTATCTTTGCTAACTCTACTCGCATTTTCCAACCACCACTGAACTCTCCCATTGGGCGTGAAAGGTCTTCCGATTTAAACCCCAAACCAAATAAAATCTTTTCTGCTTTTTCAGCTTGTAAAAAGCCACCTATCATTTGATAACGGTCATTTTTATCATTGAGATTTTCTATCAATTTCAAATAGCCTGAAGATTCATAGTCTGTTCTTTCAGCCAGTTCAGAGCTTATTTGAGCAATCTCTTTGTCTAACGTTTTTATTTCAATATTAGCTGATTGTGTTTCTTGAAGAATGGTTGCAGCCTCATTGTGCTTCATTTCTTGAGGCAAATATCCCAAAATAGCATCTTTGCGCTTATTGATTGCCCCCTTATCTGGCGTATATTCGCCGTTTATCAATTTTAAGAGCGTGGATTTTCCGGCACCATTCTTACCAACAAGACCTATCTTATCTTGTTTCGTTACTTGAACTGATACTCCATCAAAAATTGCCCGATCTCCAAAATATAATTCTAAATCTGATAGTGAAACCATAAAACCTAATTAATATAAAAACACTATTTATCGAGCCCCAACTCTTTTGCGATTACCTCGGTTAAATCCTCTGCTCCTATCATAGGTGGAATTGCCTTTAAACTAGAATCATAGATGTAATCAAAGTCATCTTTATCTTTAATTCGTTCACAAGCATCGGCTATTCTTTGATTAACTTCTATGAATAAATCATGATCCGTTTTTGACAATTCAATTTTGGCTGTGATTCTATAAGAATTAAGCATCGAAGTTAAATCTTGGAGCTGTACAATTAATTTGTCCTTTTCACTTTGACCAATAATCGTATCGAGTTGTTTGCTTTTTTCCTGAATCATATTTGTTAGTGCATATAATTCTTTTTCAAACAACGACTCATACTCAGCAGATAAAGCAACTAATGAATCATATTCTGGCATAAGATGCTTTAACTTTCCAAAATCTGCAAAACCAATTTTTTTATTCGTTTGAGCTTGACACGGAATTAAGCCGACCAAAGAACTTGTTAAAATCAACATTAAGATCAATGTCGCTCTAAGCTTAAAATTGAAGTTCATTTGATTCAATTATATAAAAAAAGCCCAGAATAAATTCCAGGCTTTTCTCTATGAATATCATTAATTATAAATGCCAGAGATCGTGTTCTACAGTAAAAATTTCTTTCTTTATTTTCTCCGATTCTAAAAGTGCATCTACACCTTCAAATGTATTGTTGACTTTCCGATCATACACATTTGATTCTTTGTGAATATAACTCGAGTACATTTGTTTCCAGAACAAATCGTCATAAGACATTCTTCTTGCATCATTTTCAGAATTGTAAACAAAGAAGTTTTGGAAGACATAGCGACATTCTGGAAAGTATAGCCAAAACATAGTATTTAAAGCTTTGATATCTCCATTGTCATCCAAAGCATATCTTACTGGTGCAATTCCGATAATTCTTCTTTCTTGCACTCCTCTTTGCTTGTCAAAAAACCAATCTTCCTTCACGTAGTACTTGATAATTTGTTCAGATGTTATGTCCTCCTTCATTGTTGTATCCATAGGATCACCATTATCATCATACCGCTCTAGACCATCATCGTCTAGTAGGGGTTCCGTCTTTATCGTAAAAAATAAGTTATCCAATTCTTCTTTATAAATCGGATCATCGGCATTTCCATTTGGCGGAACAAGTGGTAAATCAAACTGATCATTTGGCTGCGCAAAATCATCAATGGCCTTATATGGTGTTAATGATTTTTCCACAAGCACCCCATATTTAATAACGTCCCACAATGACCTTCGATCCGAAATTGGTTGTGTCGGATAGGTTAAAGGATGGTTCTTTTTCTCTCGTAAATCGATGGTCCTCCAGATTCGTTTTGCCCATACAATGTCCGCTTCTCTTAAGGCTGTATATTGTATTACTCTCTTGGTTGGCACGTGTTCCTGCACGTATACTCCATCCAATACGCCAGATTCTGACATACCTGAACTAGGTAATTGTGCGTTAGCTGAAACAAATGCAACAACCGTAAACGACACAGATATTATTTGCTTTAAATTCATAATACTAATATTAAATTAAACATCTGTAAGGCATTTCAGATCTATAATACTTTGAAAATTAGTGAAGGAATCTTTTTAGCCTTGCCTTTTGGACCTTGAGCCCAAACATCTTCTATATATAATTTTTGTCCTTTTTTTAACCCTTTTAAATAATTTTGAGCTTTGCCAGAAAGACGTTCACCTTTACATTTGGCTTCAGCTACTTCTCCATTCTTCACAATACTGACCGTAAACTTGGTAATCTTAAATTTAACATTCAATGGAGAACCTTTCAATTCAGCCAATAATTTCTTGGCCTGTTTGATTTTACCAATACTTACAGTACTTTCAGTAACTCCGGCACCTACTATCAATGGCGTTGGAGAAGGCAATCTTTTAATCCTAAATTCTTGTCTCGCAATTTCTGCTTTTTTACCATCCGCTGCTATTCCCGTTACTACAATAGTTGCTTTTTTACCAGTCTTAACAGAAGCAATATAGTTCCCGTCTCCTTTTTTGGATAAGGAACAACCACTACAAGAAGCTTCGACACTTGGATAACCTGATCCAGAAGCCTGAATTTGATTGTCATAGTTAATATACAATACATTCATCTCCGTATTCGCAACAACTCCAGTAGGCGTTCCAACTGTGTAATCAAAATTCCAATCTTTCCACTTTTTACCACCATTTTCTTCAACTTCAATCTGGCCGTATACGAAATGTTTACCCGCACCTTTATCAGCACCTAAACCGAGTTTTCTAGTCGCTTCTCCTTCAA
Source organism: uncultured Flavobacteriales bacterium (assembly GCA_905480225.1). GTDB lineage: Bacteria > Bacteroidota > Bacteroidia > Flavobacteriales_D > Parvicellaceae > UBA10066. The sequence continues at coordinate 33,872 of CAJQPO010000083.1, forward strand.
ATAGAATAGGATCACCACTTCTGGTTGAATCTTCTTCCCAATACCTTAATTTTAAATCCTGAGTCGAATCATAAGCTGCTATCATAACACTTAATCCTAATGAATCACCTTGATTGATGTAACCCTTATTAGCAAAAGCTAATGGCTCAATTTTGTTAAAGTTAAACTTAGGTTTCTCCGTCTTATCTGCAATCATCGCAATGGCAATGCTTTCTGCTCTTTGAACATCCCCTTTCAAGGAGGTAAATAAAGCTCCAGAAGCTACAATAGGCGAATGATTAAATACGCCCGCTAACCAGGGTTGTGTTTCTCCGTGGTTATCGATAAAATCAACAGGGGTTAAAATCTTGTAGATTTGCTTAATTCGCGCCGAATCTGCTGGATTTACAGTGGCTAAGGCCTCTGTAATTGCCGCATCAAAAACCGCCTGGTCTTCAGAGCTAGCTGAATTTAAGGTTGCGGTAACTTCAGGGAAGTTCCATGTTTTTGGTTCCCCTTTGTAGATATCGTCATAATTAGCAATCTCCGCAATTAAAGAATCACGAAAATTCTGTAATGTCGATATAATTTCAAGTCCACCTTCAACAGGACTCTGAAAATTATCACCTACAAACAAACGAGTCGGAGTATCATAATCATCCTTTTTTGCTAAATGCATCATCGATGCTAAATGATAATATCCCCTTTCATCTACATAATAATAAGACTGTGCACCATCTTTGTCTGGCACCAATTCATTGTGATGCTCTGCACCGTAATGTCCCAGTGTCCTGGCTAAATCAGCTGAAGCAGGATCTGCCTGCATAATCATATATGATGTTCTGTCAACCATGTAATTGGCCGTTCTTTTTGACATATCAACCACATGATGTAAACGATCAATTAAATCTTTTTGCTTTTCAATTTTAGCAGGCGGAATAGCCGGATCTAATTTCATTTCTTCAAGCGCCATTTCTGCTGTACTCACCTTGCCGTAAATGTCTTTCATGGTAAGCTGATTACCATCTTCCATTTTTCTGTCAAGCGTCACAAAAGCATTAATGATTTCCTTGGATACATTCATTGCCAACATAGCCATGAGTACCAAGTACATGAGTCCAATCATCTTCTGCCGTGGGGTTTCTTTGCCTCCTCCCATTTCGAGTTATTTTTTTAAGTTAAAAATTAGTGAATGAATTAAATACACCGTCGCAGCAATTAATCTCTTCCAACATTCATGGCAGATAACATGTTACCATAAACTGTGTTAAGTGCAGATAAGTTCTTACTAAGTTCACCCATAGTTTCTTTATACATTCTTGTATCATCAATAGATCCGTGGAGGTTACCCATTAATTCATTAATACCGGAATACATTTGCTCTGTTGCTTCTAAGTGCTCTGAGGCACCTTTCAATTGCATTTCATAAACATTATTTAAAGCCGCCAAATTTCCAGAGACTTTTTCCATTTGCTCCCCAACTGCATCACTACTGGCTTTTGCATTTGTTAAACCGGTTAAAGATTCAGAAGCAGAGTCATATGCTTCAGACAATTGTCCCATTTTCGCTGAGGCGCCTTCCAAACTCTCAATGTAATTATTTGTTGCTGTTGATGCACCTGACACCTCACCTAATTGGCTGGCATTATCGCTCAATGCTTTCATTCCTACACCAAGACTTTCAATTAGTTCTGGTTCTATCTTGGCATCTGCCAACATCGTATCCAATTGCTCAGTTAATGATAAATCATCACCTAAATCATCTAATGATTCTGGCAATTCATCCAATCCTTGGTCAGAATGACCCATTGCTAATTCAGGATAAACCAATGCCCAGTCAGGATCAGCATGCAAAGGTTCAAATGCCGAGATAAAAAAGATTGCTGCTTCCGTCAACAAACCAAACGTTAGCCAAAATCCGGCGCCTGGTAAGTGCAGTATTTTAAACAATGCTCCAATAATTACGATGGCTCCACCCCAACCGTAAACAAACTTCATTATGTTCTTAAATTTTCTACTCTCGAAAAAACTTCCTCCTGAACTCATTTTCCTTACTTTTTAAATATTAGTATTATCTATTAATTTTGGATTGAAATATATCAACAATTTTTTAACGTGGCTCTATTTTTGGATCTATTTATTAATTGATATCACCACTTTTATTTACACCTCCTCGACCAAGATAGCTCATAACACACCTATATCCCACATAACACTTAGCAGAATCCTGGTACTCGTATGTTCTTGATCCAGTTTGTAAATAATATCCTATGTCTTTCCAAGATCCACCTCTTATTACTTTTCTTTTCATTGAAGGTGGGTCATGATCTAATGCATGGTACTTATACTCTGGTGCTAAATCATGAGAAAATTCATACATAGACTCATCATATGCGGTACTTGTCCATTCTGCAACATTACCTGCCATACAGTATAATCCATAATCGTTAGGATGGTACGAAGTGACATTTACGGTATAAAATCCACCATCTTCGAAGTACCTTCCACGCATGGGTTTGAAATTTCCTAAAAAGCATCCGCGAGCATTTCTTATATAAGGTCCTCCCCAAGGATAAGGAGACAAATCTAATCCTCCTCTGGCAGCATATTCCCATTCCGCTTCGGTTGGCAATCTGAAATCTTGCACATAACTTTCCCAATTATAATGACGCCAAGTATTAAGCAATTGCGTTCTCCAAACACAAAATGCATTTGCTTGTTGCCAAGTAACCCCGACAACTGGATAGGCATCATAAGCTGGGTGCCAGAAATACATATTTGTCATTGGTTCATTATAAGAATACGAGAAATCGTGAACCCACGTAAGTGTATCGGGGTAAACGTTAATTACTTCGTGAATAATGAATCGCTTCCTGTCATCATGGCCTCTTATCGAATTATGTTGACCTTTAGTGTTTCTAAATCCTAAATCTAAATCGCGTCCTCTATAAATAGGTGGTTCTTCCGTATCAACAGGAAAAGGCATTTCACCATTTTTCATCACTTTCCTGTGATCATCATCTGCTTCAGCCTCGTTATTAGATAACTTTTTGATCAATGGCCTACCTTTTACAGCGGCCTCTTGCCAATCAATCCAAAAATATTCAAATTTTAATTTCCGAACATCAATGACTCTTCTTGAATAATATCTTTGTGTTTCAGGAAGATATAACTCACCTAGAATCGCCATCTGTTCTTCATCCAACCTTCCCATATTGGCTCTTGGATTTAAATTCCATTCCGATTGATCTTTTTCCTCCCCATCATCATCGTAAGCTGGAATTAAGAATGTTTCAGGATCAGTTTCAGCAACCATTTCTCTTGAAATCGAATCAAACACCCAATCAACAAACTGCCGATATTCATTATTCTCAATTTCCGTTTGATCCATATAAAAGGCCGGTATCGAAACCGTCTTGGACCTTGTATAATGGGCAAATGGCACATCCTGATCACTCTGACCCATATTATAACTACCTGCTGGTATATATAACATACCATATGGATCTGGCATAAACCAAGGTGCTCTTCCTGGGGATCCTAAAAGTTCTCCACGACTTCCGCCTGCACAGCTTCCTAGAAACAGAACAACGGCTAAGAAATACAACGTTTTTTTCATGCTACCTACTTTTACTTCGTTTTCAGACTCCTTTTTAACAACGTTTTCTGGTGGGGAGTGCTTACTACGTTGGCAAGGTATTTTTAGTTACAACTTTTACCTAATTTATAAGAACCTCGGGTTCTTGTATTTTTGAACGGGCTCAGGCCTATCCAAATTAAAACAATAATTCAACATGATCTCATGCGACCCATTACTATAATTACTAAGCTTACTTGTGGTTACATCATATGAGTAACCAATTTTCAACAATCCATCATTCCCTATAGGAGTTTGATAACCAATCATGGGAGCAACTGCATCAGCAATACGATAGCTTACGCCTGCCCAAACCATGTTTCTAAACATAACGGACGCATTCACATCAATTTGTGTGGAGGACGCATCACTTTTAGCTAGAATACTTGGTTTCAACATCCAATCCCCAGTAATACTATAATTATAACCAGCCATAATCCAATAGTGTCTAGCCGTTTGAATGTGTATATCTTTCAAATCTGATTGACTGATGTGCGTAGAGCTTAAACCCATCCACAAATTATTAGCTTGGTAGAAAACGCCAATACTAAAATCTGGTGCTAAATCGTTTGAGCTTTGATCTGAAATTGAATTATCGGTATTCCAAGGTGTTCCATCCGGGGTTATCCAAGTCGCAGAAATATTTTTTGAAATTAAACCAACCGATGCTCCTATTCCCAATGTTCCTACACCTACAGATTTATGAAAAGAATAGTGCAATCGTGCAATGTTATTCGTTTCAAAACCCAACTTATCATTGTAATAAGTCAATCCTAACCCTCCTCGAAGGACTTTAACAGGCATGTGAACATTTAACAAACCTGTTTTTGGAGCACCATCAAACTTTACCCATTGGTATCGACCAACGAAAGTCCCACAAATTGCATTATTTAATCCGGCATAACCTGGATTGACACTTAGTTTATCAAACATGAAATGTGTCAATTGAACGTCTTGTTGAGCCATAGACGCAAATCCAACAGAACTCAACACAAGGGCTATTAAAATCTTCTTCATAGTTTTCTTTCAGTAATAAGTCGGTTTTTCCAATTTGTTACAATTCGCTAAAATAGACAAATTCTGTGGTTACTCAAAGGAATCCACCTAACATAACGTTTTAAATCAAATTAAATCGAGCACAATATACTAAAAACGAGGGAAACCTGATTCATTACATAATAATGAAATTTAGGTAGCATATAGTAATCCTAAATTTTACTTGAGCGTCAATTGAAAATTATCCCCACCAAAAATCAGCAGTTCTACCGGAGTTTTTGATAAGTCCTCCACCACAAATCAGGAACTATCCCTTTCGAAGCTTTCTGATAATCCTCATAGGAACAAGGTATCATGTGGTGCCTATCAAACTTAATTCTCTTATCAGGAGGGTAAGGCACCTCCATCCACCACCGGTCAGACTTATCCGACTTGTAGAAATTGACTTGATGATCAGTCCCCTCAATGGGAACCAAGTACTTTTTGTAATTTACTTTTGAACCAATAGGAAAATCCTTTTTCCGCTCACTGGCGCCTTCAAAAAAACACCAGATCATTTGAGAAACTAATTTTGCTCCAAATTTAGATTCATTAAAAATCGGATTATAATCAAATATACCCGCACAGGACACTTTATCGCTTATTCCTGCATACCTCATGATTTGACATATTTCCTCTCCATACAGTCCATTAGGTGAGGCATCTTCTCTTTCAAGTCCCAATTCAGAAAATCGCACAGAATTAATATTCACAGAAACTAAGTCAGCGTATCGCATAAGTGGTTCGGTCTTCTTAATGTCTGTTTGAATTTCACCTAATCGGTGATAATCAAAATAGAGCTCATCCATTAATACAATTTCTGAAGGAGGTACAAGGTAGGTTTGATAGCCAATAGTGCTGTAATTAAATAAGTAATTAGGTTCATGTAAAATAATGTGATTGATGTAATTACCTGAATTAACTTCAGATGAGTAAGCGCCCATATTTAATCTTGAGTCTACAGCACAAACATTGACAGTCTGTTCTAATTTGCTGTAGGCTTTGTACGCGGCAAAACCAAGATCCCTCGATCCACCTAAAAATACTACTGTTTTGTTTTTTTTAATTATTTCGAAAACAACATCTTCTACCGCCTTGTATGTATCCTGAATAGAGGCTCCCTGATAAATGTTTCCTAAATCAGCGATTTCAAGATCAAAATGTTTATACAAACGGTAGAGTTCTCTCCTAATTTCGGTAGGACCTTCTGCCGCCCCCATGTTTGATTCACTTGCTCGATCTTCCTGAACACCAAAAAAAACGACATCACAAGCAGACCAGTCCGGAAAAGAATTATCTACATGAATATGGACCGATTGTCCAATAGTTTCCTGATGTAAATCATCAAAAAGATCCGAACTTATTGATTGAAAATAAATAGAAATAGACGACATACTTGTTTTTTATAGGATACTTCAAATTTATAAATCAAAAAAGCCCCGCAATCGCAATTACAGGGCTTTTATCAACATAGTTGTGAAATCTATTTTTCAGCAATTGCTAAGCAATCTTCTAATGATAAAGATTTTGGATCCGTGCCTTTTGGTATTCTGTGATTTTTCTTACCTATTTTAATGTATGGTCCATACCGGCCATTCAACACCTGCACTTTAACATCCCCGTGCTCCCACTCATTAATAAATTTGTTTTTATCCGCTTCTATTTTTTCCTCAATTAGCACAATCGACCGGTCGAGTTCAATTGTCATTGGGTCGTCTCCATTTGCCTTTTTTATACTGATAAACGTGCCATCATACCTGATATATGGTCCGTATTTACCTATACCAATTACCACCTCTTTTTCTTTGTAATCTCCCAAACTTCTTGGCAGCTCAAATAATTTTAGTGCTTCCTCTAACTGGATTGAATCAATACTTTGTCCAGTAATCATTGACGCAAATCTGGGTTTCTCTTCATCTTCCGTATTGCCAATCTGAACCATTGGACCAAATCGGCCAATCCTTGCTTTCACTGGTTTTCCGGACACTGGATCCTCACCAAGTATGCGTTCACCACTGGCCCTTGAGGATGTTTCTATCGTTGTTTCTACGCTCTTATGGAAGGGGTGATAAAAGTCGTTAATCATTTCCGTCCATTCCACAAGACCGTTAGCTATTTCATCAAACTGCTTCTCAACAGAAGCTGTGAAATTGTAATCCAGTATTTTATCAAAATGTTCTACTAGAAAATCATTTACAACTTTACCAATATCTGTCGGAGTAAGTTTATTTTTGTCGGCACCATAACGTTCGTTTCTAGATGATTTACTAATCACGTTATTTTCCAATACTACTTCGGCTACCGTTCTTTCCTTTCCTTCTAAGTTGGTTTTGTCAACATAACCTCTTTTTTGGACGGTGCTAATGGTTGGTGCATAGGTCGAAGGTCTTCCGATTCCCAATTCCTCCATTTTCTTAACTAGACTGGCCTCAGTATACCTCGCTGGAGGACGAGTAAATCTTTGAATCGCTTTTATCGCATTGTAATCTAGCGATTCACCCTCTTGTAAGTTTGGAAGAATTCCTTTCTGATCCTCATCATCCTCATCATCTGATCCCTCTATATACACATTCAGAAATCCATCAAATTTAATTACCTCACCATGACCCAAGAATACTTCTTCAAAACCAGAGCCAACAATTCTAACAGTAGTTCTTTCCAATTCTGCGTCTGCCATTTGAGAGGCCAAAGTTCGTTTCCAAATCAATTCATATAGTTTCTTTTCGGATGGATCTCCACCATCAATAGTATTCAAATTAAATTCCGTAGGTCTAATCGCTTCGTGTGCCTCTTGCGCCCCTTTATTTTTAGTTTGGTATTTTTTTGGATTAGCATATTCACCCCCAAAAGAGTTGACAATAACTTCCTTAGCTTGACTCAAGGCGTGATCAGAAAGATTCACCGAGTCTGTTCTCATGTATGTAATCTTCCCTGCTTCATAAAGCTTTTGAGCTACAGACATTGTTCGAGAAACGGAATACCCAAGTTTTCTACTGGCTTCCTGCTGAAGTGTTGAAGTTGTGAAAGGTGCTGCTGGCGATTTTTTCCCCGGCCTTTTATCCAAAGAAGATATCGTAAAACTAGCACTAGCACATTGCTTAATGAACTTTTCCGCTTCTTCCTCATTTGGAAAGGATTTATTCAAATCTGCTTTGAAACTTTTACCATGACTAGGTGCAAATTCACCATAAACTTTAAATGACGATTTTGGTTCAAATTGGTTAATACTTCGGTCCTTCTCTACAATCAATCTGACTGCAACAGATTGTACTCGCCCTGCAGATAAGGACGGTTTCACTTTCCTCCATAAAACTGGACTCAATTCGAAACCAACCAATCGATCTAGTACTCTTCTAGCTTGTTGAGCATTCACAAGATCTACATTAATAGCTCGTGGATTTTCAATCGCTTTAACAACTGCCGACTTTGTTATTTCATTAAAAGTGATTCTTTTTGTTTTGTCATCTGATAGTTTTAAAGTCTCGTATAAATGCCAAGAAATAGCTTCACCTTCTCGATCCTCATCCGTTGCTAACCAAACCATTTCAGCTGATTTTGCAAGCTTTTTAAGCTCCGCCACAACCGTTTTTTTATCCGAAGAAATAGCGTAGTCAAGCTTAAAATTATTTTCCACATCAATTGCCAGACCTTTTTTTGCTAGATCTCTAACATGACCAAAGCTTGACTTAACAACAAAGTCCTTTCCCAGATACCCTTCTATCGTCTTTGCTTTTGCAGGTGACTCAACAATCACTAAATTCTTTGCCATAAGGATTTGTTTTACTTCCGATTTTATCAGATTAATTTTGCAAAGGAATAGAAAAATAATTTATTTAAACAAGTCTTAACATAACTTAAAGCGCACTATATTATTATATAATATAAAAAGTCGAAAATATATTTCTGCCATTTTGACAGACTCTAATAATTGAGTACTTTTGCCTAAAATTCCAAAGGGAACACGGAAAATGGAAGAGAAAATAATTATCCCTGAAAACCAAGGCAACGCTACTGTTTTAGCAGAACAGCTGGGACACTCAAGAAAATTATACCTTGAAAGTTATGGATGTCAAATGAATTTTTCAGATAGTGAAATCGTAGCTTCGATTTTAAGCGAATCGGGATTTGGAACTACAAAGAACAGTGAAGAAGCTGATGTTATTCTACTTAATACTTGTTCAATTCGTGAAAAAGCTGAACAAACCGTTCGCAATAGATTAAATGCTTTTCGTAAACAAAAAAAGGAAAATCCGAGTTTAGTGGTCGGCGTACTTGGTTGTATGGCAGAACGGATGAAAAAAACCTTACTCGACGAAGAAAAACTTGTTGATCTTGTAGTAGGCCCCGATGCCTACAGGGATTTACCCAATCTAATTAGCGAAGTTGATAGCGGACAAAAAGCAGTCAATGTCCTCTTATCCCGTGAAGAAACCTATGCGGACGTAAATCCTGTTAGGCTTGGTTCTAATGGTATAACAGCATTTATTTCAATAATGCGTGGTTGCGACAACATGTGTTCATTTTGCGTCGTACCATTTACAAGAGGCAGAGAGCGAAGTCGAAATCCATTATCAATCGTTGCTGAGGCTAAAGAACTTTTCAATAGCGGTTATCGAGAAGTAACTTTACTCGGACAGAATGTGGATAGTTACCGATGGAATTTAAATAAAAAAGGAGAAGTAGAGGACGAGAATCAACCCACTGTTAATTTTGCACAATTAATGGAAATGGTAGCTAAAGTCGACTCAAAATTAAGAATTCGGTTTTCAACTTCACATCCGAAAGACATGACGAATGATGTTCTGCACGTTATGGCAAAGTACAGCAACATTTGTGAATACATTCATCTACCTGTTCAATCTGGTAATTCAGAGGTTTTAGAAAAAATGAATCGTGGATATACAAGAGACTGGTACCTTGAAAGAATCGAAGCGATTAAAACAATTCTTCCCAATGCTGCAATTTCAACCGATATTATTTGTGGATTTTGTTCAGAAACAGAAGACCAGCATAATGATACGTTATCATTGATGAAAATGATTAAGTATGATTTTGCTTATCACTTTTTCTATAGTGAAAGACCGAAAACTCTTGCTGAAAGAAAATATGAGGACGACATTCCGGTAGATGTAAAAAAGAGAAGGTTACGAGAAGTAACTGAAATTCAAAGGGCACATTCGTTAATGCACAATCAAAAATACATTGGTAAAGTTCAAGAAATTTTAATCGAAGGCCCTTCTCGAAAATCCGATGCACAATTCTGCGGTAGAAATTCACAAAATGCCATGGTCGTTTTTGATAGAGGCGAAACTAAACCTGGAGATTACATTTCAGTGCTTATAGAAGATTGCACTGCCGCTACCCTATTTGGTAGTATAGTTGAAAATTAAACATGACAATACAACAAGTAAAACAAAGATTTGGAATTATTGGCAATTCCATTGGATTGAACAGAGCTCTAGATGTAGCGCTACAAGTAGCACCTACTGATATCTCTGTTTTCGTAACTGGTGAAAGTGGTTCTGGCAAGGAATCAATGCCCCAAGTAATCCATCATTATAGCTCAAGAAAACATGCCGAATACATTGCCGTAAATTGTGGAGCTATTCCAGAAGGAACCATTGATTCAGAACTTTTTGGACACGAAAAAGGTTCTTTTACCGGAGCAACTGGGGAAAGAAAAGGATATTTTGAAGTTGCGAATGGAGGAACCATTTTCTTAGATGAAGTTGCCGAGCTCCCACTGCAAACTCAAGTTCGTCTTTTAAGAGTTTTAGAAACGGGAGAGTTTATCAAAGTAGGTTCGTCAAAAGTGTTGAAAACGGATGTTCGAATAATCGCAGCAACCAATGAAAATATTCAACAAGCAATTAATAAAGGTAAATTTAGAGAGGATCTATTCTACAGACTCAGCACAGTACCTATTAATATACCTCCCTTAAGAGAGCGAAAGGAAGATGTCCACCTGCTTTTCAGAAAATTCGCCGCTGATTTTGCGGAGAAATATAGAATGCCTACGATACAATTAAATTCTGATGCAGTTAATGCACTCATTGGTTACAGTTGGCCAGGAAATATTAGACAATTGAAAAATATAACTGAACAAATTTCTGTTATAGAAAAAGAACGAGAAGTTAAGGCTGAAACTTTATTGCGCTATTTACCAGAAAAAGCGACTCACTCTAATCTACCAATGGTCATTGGCGGTCAAGAAGGAGCCCACAACATTTCAGGGGATTTTTCAGAGCGTGAAATACTGTACAAAGTCCTGTTCGATCTAAGGCAAGACATGACAGAAATGAAAAAATTAGTTATCGATCTTCTTGAAAATGACAAATCGGGAAATATTAATGCTACAGAAAAAACGGCAATGATCAGCCGACTGCATCAAGATGTAGATAGTACACGGCTGCATGTTAGCCCTGATAGCAGACCAAACGATCCAATGTCGGTGCAGCATCATAACCCTTCAAGCGATTCTAATTTTACATTTACAGAATCTTTTCAAGAACACGAAGAGGTTGAAGAATCTCTCTCATTAGAGGCCAGAGAGGTGGAATTAATAAAAAAGGCATTAGATAAACACAACGGCAAACGAAAATATGCAGCTCGAGAACTCGGCATATCTGAAAGAACGTTGTACCGTAAAATTAAAGAGTACGATATTAACAAGTAATTAAAAGCCATTGTTTTGAAAATAAAATATTTTCTTCCTTTATCACTTATCTGTATTTCGGTTGCTTGTTCAATATCGTATAGTTTTAATGGAGGTAAAGTTCCGAACGGTGCAAAAACAATTCAAATTGATTATTTCCAGGTATCCAATTCAGCGCCTCTCGCTTCTGGTCTAAGCAGTCAATCTTTTACAGAAGCGCTTCGCGATGTTTTCCTATCACAAACAAAACTCGATATCGTATCTAAGAATGGCGATATTCTTCTTAATGGAGAAATTGTAGCTTACCATATTGCCCCAATTAACATCTCTGCTGCTTCAGAAACAGCAGCCCAAAACAGGCTTACACTAGGTGTGGCAGTAAATTATTACATTGGTGCAGATTCCCTTGTTTTTGACCGTCAGTTTAAAAGATTTGCCGATTACGAAAGCACACTGGATTTTTCAACGATTGAAGAGCAGCTACTTGCTGAAATTAATGACCAAATAACTCAAGACATTTTTAACGCTTCATTAGGAGATTGGTAATGACAAAAGAAACATTTCTTGCCTGTTTAGAATCTCCAAGCATGTCGGCCAATCTTGATATCAAATTATTGAGTCAATTATCAGATGTGCATTCCTATTCTTCAACAGTACAAATGGTCTATGCTAAAATACTCAAAAGCACCAATAGTATTTATTTTGAAGACCAATTAAAAAAAACAGCACTCGTAGCTTCCGACAGGAGAAAGTTGTATCAATTAATTGTATCTGAATCTTCTCAAAAGATTGATTTTCAGAATAAGAATACCAAAGTAAACGATGCTGATATCATTCATTCAGAAGAAGAAACTAAAATCGCAGTACCGGAAAGTGATGATTCACTTGATGATGCGATAGTAGCCTCCGCCATAAATGCAAGTATTCAGAAAGAACTTCTAGAAATGGAAGAGAAAAGCTTAATTGATTTGGCTGAAGAAATCAGTCACAAAAATTTAGCTAATCAAAAAGAGCCTGAAGTTCAGAAAGAAGAACCTTTACCTTCAAAATTATCGTTCAGCAACTGGCTTCATGCTGGCACTTCTCAACCAGACCGAAATAAAGATGAAATTAGGCAGCTTGTTGATCAATATAAGCCAACCAAATCAGAACAAAAACAATTTTATTCTGCCAGTAAAATGGCTGCAAAAAGCTTAATCGATCAAGAGGAAATAGTGACTGAAACGCTTGCAAAAATTTATGCAGACCAAGGAAATACAGCAAAAGCAATCGCCGCTTATAAACGATTGAGTTTGAAATTTCCAGAAAAAAGCGTTTTATTTGCAGGCCGTATCAAAGATTTAGAAAAATTAAAACCAAAATAAGATGTTACAGTTCTTTATTATTTTAGGAATTATTGTTGCCGTTTTACTTGTACTGGTAGTTTTAGTACAAAACCCTAAAGGAGGAGGAATAGATTCATCATTTGGTGCTGTCAATCAGCTTGGAAGTGTTCGTAAAACGACAGATTTTATTGAAAAAGCAACTTGGACCCTTGCTATTGGTCTAGCAGTCGTTTGTCTTGTTGCAGCATCTTTTATTTATAGCAGTAGAGGTGTATCTGGTGGCTCACCTTCAGACGCTGCTCCTACTGAACAAAATGTTTAGAAAAATTTTCCCTTTTTCTAATTTGCTTTACAAGATTTAGCTTCTTAAGATTTTCAATTTTATTTGCACACAATTTCAGTGTGTCAGTGTGTCATTAATTGCGCCATTGAAGATGTCAAATTTCACTACATAATTTTTATCTCTGCCATGACGACAGTGAATACCATTTGGCACAAATTATGAGTAGCATGAATGTTATTAAACCTTAAATACATTAAAAAATGTCAGTAAACGTTAAACCATTGGCAGACAGAGTTATTGTTGAGCCGGCTGCCGCAGAAGAAAAAACAGCAGGCGGAATCATCATACCTGATACTGCTAAAGAAAAACCAAAACAAGGAAAAATAGTTGCAGCGGGTCCAGGAAAAGTAGATGAACCAATGAGCGTAAAAATTGGTGACACTGTTTTATATGGGCAGTATTCTGGAACAGAAATTAAAATTGGCGGATCAGATTTTCTAATAATGAAAGAATCTGACATATACGGTATTGTAGTATAATTTAAAAAAGAACTTAGAGATGGCAAAAGATATTTTATTTGACATAGAAGCAAGAGACGCTTTAAAGAGAGGCGTTGATGCATTAGCAGATGCGGTTAAAGTTACATTAGGTCCGAAAGGGAGAAATGTAGTAATTGATAAAAAATTTGGGGCACCACAGATTACCAAAGATGGTGTTTCAGTGGCACGAGAAATTGACCTAAAAGATGCCGTAGAAAACATGGGCGCTCAAATGGTAAAAGAAGTCGCATCTAAAACGGCAGACATTGCTGGAGACGGAACGACTACGGCTACCGTACTTGCTCAAGCCATTGTAAATACGGGATTAAAAAACGTAGCTGCTGGTGCCAACCCAATGGATCTTAAAAGAGGAATTGACAAAGCTGTTGAAACCGTAGTTATAGAATTAAAGAAACTCTCACAAGAGATAGGCTCAGACAACGACAAAATCAAACAGGTAGCATCTATTTCTTCGAATAATGACGAAACGATTGGTTCATTAATCGCTGAGGCCATGAAAGTGGTAGGAAACGATGGTGTAATTACCGTTGAGGAAGCAAAAGGTACTGCAACCGAAGTGAAAACTGTGGAAGGCATGCAATTCGATAGAGGATATTTATCACCTTATTTCGTTACTGATGCTGAAAAAATGGTGGCTGATTTAGAAAACCCATACATTCTTATTCACGACAAAAAGATTTCGAACCTTCAAGATATTCTGCCGATTCTTGAGCCAGTTGCGCAGAGTGGCAGAGGTCTTGTAATCATTGCTGAAGATATTGAAGGAGCAGCATTAACTACGCTTGTTGTAAATCGCCTGAAAGGTGGTTTAAAAGTAGCTGCTGTTAAAGCACCTGGATTCGGGGATAGAAGAAAAGCAATGCTTCAAGATATTGCCATCCTTACAGGAGGAACACTTATCTCTGAAGAAAGTGGATTCAAATTAGAATCAGCAACAATTGACATGTTGGGTACTTGTGAAAAAATAGAAATTGACAAAGACAACACTACCATTGTTAGTGGTTCTGGTTCAAAGGATGATATTCTTGCAAGAACGAATCAAATTAAAGCTCAAATTGAAACAACAACGTCTGACTACGACAAGGAAAAGCTTCAAGAAAGATTGGCGAAACTAGCTGGCGGTGTTGCTGTACTTTATGTCGGTGCTGCTAC
>CAJQPO010000084.1 GCA_905480225.1 uncultured Flavobacteriales bacterium
ACTCAAAATAACCAAAATGAGGTACAAAGTCACCAACTGCTTTCGAGTAAATAGCCTGAAAGCAACTACAGATTCTGGCTTATTTATGATGTCTGCCTTGTAATCATAAAAGTCATTAATAACATATCCGCTTGCTGCCGAGAGAAGTACTGAAATGACCAAACAGCCATATTGCCAATCAGAGGCAACCAATTCGATATTGAAAATATCCAGTGCTGTTTTAAAATAAAAATATCTTAAAAAGTACATGGTCAAGGCCATGATTAGCAGATTGATAGGCCGAATTATTTTAAAATAACTTGCGATCATTATGATGGGCTAGGCCAGTTCCCTTTCGCTCTCAGCGTTTGCTCAATAACGTCTCTTACGCAGCCCTTTCCTCCATCGTAATGAGAAACATATTCAGCAATTTGTAAGATTTCAGTAGCGGCATCTTTGGGGCACGCAGGTAATCCAACTTGCTTCATAACAGAAAAGTCTGGTAAGTCGTCACCCATATAGAGCACTTGGCTCAAGTTAATGCCTTTACGATTGATGTAATCCTCTAAACACGCTGTTTTTGATGTTGCAGCTAAATAAACGTCATTGATTCCTAGATATTCCAGTCGTTGTTTTACCATTGGAGAATTACCGCCTGTAATGATGCAAACGTTGTATCCATTTTTCACTGCGTATTGCATAGCAAAACCATCTCTGGTATTCATGGTTCTCACCATTTCTCCACTGGAATCAAGAATTACGGTGCTGTCTGTTAGCACTCCGTCTACGTCAAAAATGAATGTATTAATACTACTTAATTTGGTTTTGTAGGAGCTCATCGAATTGATTTTTTTGAAATTTGAGCTGAAATCAGCTGGTAAAGGTCACGTAAATCTTTGTTTTCTGAAAGCATATTTAGATGTCCTTCAATTATATTCATGTCTTTTCTTTTAGCGGGGCCAGTTTGAATAGATCCGGCAGATTGTGTTTGCACTTTCCTCGCAGTTTCTTTTAAAAGAGGTTTTAAAAGATCAAAACTAATACCAGATTCTATGCAATATTGCTCCGCTTCACTATACAAATGATTGGTAAAATTATTGACAACGACCGCTGCTAAATGTAATTTTTTTCTGTTTTCTGAAGAAAATACAGAGACCTGTGAGCTGATGGTTTCTGCCAGCTTTATTAATTCAGATTCAAAAGCAGTATTGGAGGCTTCGATGAGTATTGGAATAGGTATGTTTTTGTTGTCGTTGTCAATTGTGAGCGTTTGAAGTGGGTAAAATGATCCGTAGTTAGAACGATTTGCTATACTTGCTATAGCGACACTTCCAGAGGTATGTACGACCGGTATCTCGTTGGGTATTACTTTCGAAATTTTTTCTATGCTGTCGTCTGGTGCTGCAATTATTATGAGGTGTAAATTGCGGTCAAACAGCGCAATGTCTTTAATTACTTTAGGCCGGCAACGCGTGATAGCAGCATTTAGAGACTTTTGATTTCTTGTGAAAATTTGTGCGAACTCAATTCCTGTATTTGCGAACTTAATGGCCAAGTTTGTAGCAACATTTCCTGAACCGATTATTCCAATTCTTTTGATTTCTTGCACTTCCAATTTTTGCTGGAGCAAATGTACTTAAAAACAAAAAGAATTGTTTATATGATGTGAACAATTGAAATGGTAAATGAGATAAACGCATTTCATAATCGTTCAAGCGCTTTATGAACTAATCAAAATATTCATCGAGCCAATTGTTTAATTACATTTGTGCCGAATTATTTTCTATTAGCACAAGTTGTAACGGAAATGAATGCATTAAAACAAATCTTTTTATCGACCACAACCATGGGGCTTCTCATGCTTGTTTTTCTTTCTGCTGTTGGCATTGCAACTTTTATTGAAAACTCAGATTCTACGGAAGCAGCTAAAATATTGGTCTATAATGCGACTTGGTTTGAATTGGTTTTAGGACTCTTACTCTTGAATCTCATTTACAATACCTTTCGATACAAAATGTGGCGATGGGCTAAAATTTCCACGTTAACCTTTCACCTCGCATTTGTTGTTATCTTGATTGGTTCTGGAATTACGCGCTTTACAGGCGAAGAAGGAATTATAAAAGTAGGTGAACAAGAATCGGTAGGATATATGTATTCTGCTGAACCGTATTTGAAAATCATTGGTTTAAACGAAGACGGATCGCAGACATCCATAGAAATGCAAAAATGGTTTTCAAGATCGTCACCTGCGTCTAATGATTTTGAAATAGCATTTCCAAGAAAATCAGGTGATTTATTATTTCAATATGCAGCGTTTGTTCCGAATGCCAAGGATACGATACTGGATACAATTATTGGTTCGGAGATACTTGAGATCGTAATAGAAGGAAAAACATTCTACCTGGCTGATGGTGCAATCATAGCTTTGGAGGATGATTTGTATTTGTCTTTTAACAACGAGTCCAAGACCTCTTCGATTCAAATCACATCTGATATGGGAGACTTATTCGTAGAAACCCCCTTTGACGGTCTTTACAAGAATATGGAATCTCTTACTGTTGAAGACAGAAGTAATGCGTCTGGTATTATTATGGATACCATTATTCGTAACACGCAATATGATTTCAAAGAGCGAATACTGTATAATTTTGATGGAGTTCAATTGGTACTTAAAAAGAGACACGATAACGCACAACTTACATTGAAAACATCTGATGTGAAAGATGAAGGTTTGGATGCTCTTGTATTAAACGCATTTAGTAAAGATAAAAAGAGGCAACTGGTATTAAGAGGAGGTAAAAGTCGCCAAGGAATTCCGTTTCCATTCATTTTTGATGGTGTTCAGTATATGGCTACTTATGGTTCAAAAGTGGTTCCGTTGCCTTTTCAGGTTGGACTCCAGGATTTCCGACTGATTAACTATCCCGGTTCGAATTCGCCATCTTCTTTTGAGAGTGATGTAGTGATCACAGATACGATAAATGGTAAAGAGCTGAAAAGAACCATTTTGATGAATAAATATTTAGATTACGGAGGGTACAGAATGTTCCAGAGTTCTTACGATTCTTCGGTTCCCAATAGTGAGGCGGACATTACCATCCTGTCTGTGAATAAAGACGCCTGGGGTACAATTGTTACTTATTTAGGTTATTTATTGATGGCACTTGGTTTTGTGATTACACTTTTTTTTAAAACATCCAGATTTAGAGAACTCTCAAGGTTGATTAAAAAAACGCGAAAACAGAAGCTGGCACTGACTATTTTGTTATTGTTGACTGTAAATCTTGTCAGCGCACAAGATCCTGATTATACACCGGTACAAAAGATACATGCTGACGCAGTCGGTCGGATTTGTGTTCAGGACATAAATGGTAGAATCAAGCCCGTTCAAACCTTGGCGACAGAAGTGGTAAGGAAAATATCGAAAAGGGATACTTACGACGGCCAAACTGCTACACAAGTCTATTTGGGAATGACATTTAGACCCGATCATTGGCAAGATGTTCCCATAATTTGGGTAAGAAACGAAGAGGTTAGGAAAAAAATAGGTGTATCAGGTAAATATGCCGCTTTTACGGATTTTACAAGTATGGATAAGAGCGGTGCTTTAGTAATTAAGCTTGAAGCTGACCAAGCTATTGCATTTAAAACGCCCGAATCTAGGCGAAATGCTTATCAGAAAGAGGTTTTAAAGACGTATGATAAGTTGAATCTGCTTATCCAAATTTTTAACAAACAAACGCTTAAAATATTTCCAATTAAAGGAGATGTGAATAATGCATGGTCGTCGGGAACGGAGCCTGATCTTGCACAGGTCATTACTGCAATAGATAGTTTAAGTGCTTTACAATTATTAGTAGCATATGAAGTGACCATGCGAAAAGGCTGGCAAGAAAATGATTGGAGCGGAGCTGATAAACTGATTGCGCAGGTCAATTCGTATCAAAGAGAAATCGCCGATGCAATTATGCCCAGTGCGGGGGCAGTGGAGGTAGAAATCAGTTATAATAATCAAAGGGCCTTGGATAAGCTCTATCGGTATTATTTTCTCTTAGGCATTTTAATTTTATTGGTTGAAATCTTATTTATTGTGCTTAGTGTTCGCCGCGAAAAAGCGCATAAGATCTTTCGAATTTCCGCTACAATTTGTATTGGCGGATTGGCTTTGTGGCATGCTTATGCCTTGGGTGGTCGTTGGTATATTTCTGGTCATGCTCCTTGGAGTAATGGTTATGAAGCCTTGACATTTATTGCATTTATGTCTGTGCTGGCAGGGTTAATCTTTTCCAAAGGTTCTCGATTAACCGTGGGAGCAAGCGCATTGCTTGGAGGGATTCTCTTAATGACCGCTCACCACAGTAATTATGATCCGAACATTTCCAACTTAGTTCCTGTATTAAAATCAATTTGGTTAAACATTCATGTTGCTGTTATAACTGGAAGTTATGGCTTCTTAGGTTTAGGAGCCATTTTGGGCTTTATCACGATGATGTTGCACATGTTTCGTTCAAAACGAAATGTGAAAAGTATTGATTTGAGTACGTTAGAATTAACATACATCACAGAAATGACAATTACAGTAGGATTAATTATGGCCGCAATTGGAACGTTTTTAGGAGGCGTTTGGGCCAATGAGTCATGGGGACGTTACTGGGGTTGGGATGCCAAAGAAACTTGGGCGCTCGTAATCGTCTTGTGGTATGCAATAGTCCTGCATTTACGATTTATTCCTGGAATGAAAAGTAAATTTCTCTTTAGTGTTTTAGCTATGTGGAGCTACTGGACGGTGCTCATGACTTTCTTCGGAGTGAATTATTATTTATCCGGATTGCATTCTTACGCGAAAGGAGATGCGCCGCCATTCCCAATGTGGGCAACCATAACGATAATCGTTCTGGTCTTTTTTACCATTGCTTCATCGCTACTCTACATCAGGTCTAAAAAAAATAAAATTCAAGAATAATGACAAGTTTACACCAATATACTGCAGCATCTATTTCAGGGGGAGAATTTGATTTTTCCAAATTAAAAGGTAAAAAAGTAATGCTTGTGAATGTTGCTTCTGAATGTGGATATACATCACAGTATGAACAGCTGGAGGAACTGTATCAAAATACGAGTCGCGAATTTTTTGAAATTGTTGCTTTTCCTTCTAATCAATTCGGAGGTCAAGAGCCCGGTTCAAATGAAGAAATAGCCAAATTTTGTGCGACTAAATTTCAAGTTACCTTTCCTTTGATGGCCAAAATTAGTGTAGTAGGTTCTGAGCAACACGAGATCTATCAGTTCCTTACGAAAGCTTCCATAAACGGTACGCAAGACTCCACAGTGAAATGGAATTTTCAGAAATTCTTGGTAGATGAAAAAGGTCAAGTTGTTGAATCTATTCCATCGGGAGTTTTACCCATTGCCGATGAAATTGTAAATTGGATAAATGGATGATTTAAAATTAGATATCTTGGCCATTGCTGCGCACCCGGATGATGTCGAATTATCGTGTAGTGGCACCTTAATCAAACACCAGCTTCAGGGAAAGAAAATTGGAATTCTTGATCTTACAAAGGGAGAGCTTGGAAGCAGAGGTGATGGTGAAATAAGGCAGCAAGAAGCTCTAAATTCTGCGGATATTCTGAGACTTGATGCACGAGTTGGTTTGGACTTAGGAGATGGTTTTTTTGAGTTGAATGAAGAGAGCTTGAAAGAAGTCATTACACACATTAGGCGGTTCAAGCCAGAAATTGTTTTG
Organism: uncultured Flavobacteriales bacterium; assembly: GCA_905480225.1. Lineage (GTDB taxonomy): Bacteria > Bacteroidota > Bacteroidia > Flavobacteriales_D > Parvicellaceae > UBA10066. The sequence continues at coordinate 5,726 of CAJQPO010000084.1, forward strand.
TGTAATGCGATTTCAGATCGGCACCCTGATCACGGACGCGCTGCAGAACTGGCTTCTCGAGCTTGCTTTCTTTCCGGTCTTAAAAAAGTGACTACTGTTTTTAATGATGAAGTGCAAGACCATTGGCGTCCAAGCTCAGTATATCATTACATTCAAGACAGATCGATTATGCCAGATTTTATTGTTGACATTTCTGATGTATACGAAACGAAGATTAAGTCTATTTCAGCATTTTCTTCACAGTTTTTTGATCCTGAAAGTTCAGAACCTGAAACACCTATTTCAAGCTTGGATTTCTGGAATTACATAGAAGCGAGGGCCAGGACACATGGAAGATTAATTAATGTGAAATACGGCGAGGGATTTACTGTTGAAAGACCATTAGGTGTATCAGATTTAACCGCTTTAGATTAGCGGTTTGATTTTAAGATCAATTTCAAATGTCATTCCAGGACTTTGAGGCCAATTTTGAATTTTCGAAGGATAATCTTTGCGTGAGTATATAGCACATTTCGTATTTCCAACTTGGTAAAGATATTGATGTTCTTCGGGTGGAATTCCGTCTAAAATACCCGCTAAAACACTCCATCTGGGTTTTTCTGGTGAATTTCCATAGTCATGCCAAACAATGGTAGCTTTTTCAGGATTAATCCAATCAAATATTTTTGCGGAATCACTTTTTACTGCCTCATAATGGTGATCTCCATCAATAAAAACCAGGTTAGGTTCAATATCCAATTCTTTAAAATCAAATTTTAAAGAATCACCTTTAACGTGTTTGATTGCCGGGTTATTTTTGCTCAGTAATTCAATTTGATTTAAATAAGCTTGGTCGTTGCCTAATTGAGCTATCTGATCATTAGATAAATTGAAGGTGAAACATTTATCAGTATGTAGGGCTACCGCAGAGCAGCTTTCACCACGCCAGGTTCCTATTTCAAAGTAATTACAGTTGTCGATTTCTTTGGCTAAAGATTGGAGTAATAACAAATCTGTTATCAAACTGCCGCCATCCAAAAACAGGTATTCTGATAATTTTGATTCCTTTACAATATCTGGGTATTCAATAACTGGAAGGCCGTTATTCAAACCATACTTTGTATTAACCAAGTCATAATACACACTACCGTGATCAATGATTTGATTAATAAGGTGCGGTTTCTTTTTTAGAATCTTTATTGCTTGGGTTAATTTGCCAATTTTACTCATTCCATTACTTTTAGCCAATTAGAACAATCTCTTCCCGTTAATTCCTTCAAATGTGGCAATTGTTTTTGAATTAATGCCGTCACCACTTCCATATTTTCTTCAGAAATCAGCTGATTCTCGTTGATCGTAGAATCAGTCATGGATGCAGTTTCTGCTCGCTCCATTATTTTATGTCGCCAGGACTTAGATGGAACAAGTGCCCTGAAAACACTTTTTAAGAGCTTGGGTTTTTTCTTAAGGGTTTTAAGTAGCTCAGGGTGTTTGATTTGTTGCCGCTTGTTAGACTGGATTGCGCTTATCAGTTCTCTCTTGTCTAAGCCGAGAAATTCTTCAATGCCCTGAACCGTTTGATTATAATCGGTCCTCAAATCTTCGTGAAATACGAAAAGAACCTTACTGAAAAGTCTGGTGTACCGTTTAATCTGTAATTCAAAATCGACTGCATCCAGGTATTTGGGCCGATACTTGAATTGAACTCCATGCGGAATTCTTTCATTGCTAAGATCTGCTTTCAATGCTTGGTTAAGATCCATTTCGGATTCGTCACCGCCTTTCAAATGCTGGTTGTGCAACGACGGAATCAACTCCTTGGGGTTTCGCAAGCAAATAATTATTTTACAATCAGGATTTAATTCATGGATTTCTTGAGCAGCAGTTTTACTGTAGAGGTACCAAACTGAAGCATCGCCAATTAATTGATTCTTTTGAAATTGATTGATTATTTCTTGATAATTTCT
>CAJQPO010000085.1 GCA_905480225.1 uncultured Flavobacteriales bacterium
CCGTATCAAAGAAATAAATTAGTTTCATGGTAATCGTATTTTGTTGTCTTTGGTCGAATACAGATCCAAGGTTGTTGATGTAGCTGGTAATGAGTTCGCTTTCATCCCTCTGTAACGCGTTTTTGTAAACGACATTCAAAAAACTACCTGGTGCAAATTGCCATGCAAATATCAAGTCTGTGTTGAATGCGTTGAAATTAAAGTCTGAGTCTTCTTTAAAGTCTTCGTCCGGAACAATAAATCCATCTTCATCCAAATCGCCATAGTATCGATAAATACCATACGACCAATAATGTCTAATTCGAAGGGTTAGCGACAAATTATTCTGGAATAAATATTTGCCTTGAAGAACATTCTCTACCGTGAAAACATCTCGAACACCATATTTGGGCTGGTTGTTAAAGAATCCTGCAAAACCAGCTCCTCGTTTGAAAGCCGTATATTCTGAAGAGGGGGTAAGTGTTAATTTATCGCTTAACCTGACGATGGGACTAATCCCAACATTGAAGTACGAATTCTTTATGTAATTTGAAAAGTAAGCATATCCAAACCCAATATTTCCGTCCAATGCTAATTTCTTCCTGTAATCACTTGAAATGCCGATTCCATTGAAGTACCATTCCGGAACAATGAATTTTTGACCTGGAACCCTTGACTCAAAGAGGTCTATTCCATCGCCAATTTGTGAGCTCATATCAACAAAAACGGAGTTGAAGCTGGGAAATGTCCAAAAATACCGAGCATCATATTTCTTATTCAAAACTTCACCTGTGGTGTAATTTTGATTGATGCTAAATGAGAGTCGATTATAGGCCTTGTTTAAAATCCAGAAGGGATTGTATTTGTTATATTGAAGGTTAACAGAATGAGTTCTTACATTAGAAATAAAGTTCACACCAAGGTCATTCGGGTTAAAATTAGCAGACTTGTTTTCAGTGGAAAAGCTGTACTTAAAATTGCCTTGAATTTTTCCAACACTGAACGAATAACGCAATCCATCACCACCATCAAAACTTGTTAAAGATTCAATTAGATTGGTGTCCCGCTGGGAGAGTGTTGCGTTCCCCGACATGGAGTATTTCGAGCTCTTTGAGATGAGGTTTAGTCCAGCGGAAATTACATTTGCATCCATGGTTTTACCCGCCCTCAAGGTGCTCAAATTAATCAGGTAAATCGAGCTGTTATTCTTTAAATTTTTATCGAACGAAAAAATGTTGTAATTGGTAAGTGGGTTTGTTTCTAATTCTCTTATTGTTCTACTTACTGTGTCTTGAATGAGTGCCTTTGTTGAGGATGTAAGAGCGTTCATAAATCCAATTCCTAGCCCATTTTTATTTCTGCCAGATATCTTGGCAACGTTCAACAGTTGGGAATTAATTGGGTTATCAGAAACAACTTCATTTGAATCTAAATCAGCATAGGCCGAAGCCCTGTTTTGAGGTGGCCCACCAATTCTTCTGGAGTAGAAAAGATCTCCCAAATTAAATAGGTCAACTCCTTCTTGGAAGAAAGGTCTTTGTTCCTCGAAAACAACTTCAAATGCTCCGAGGTTTTTCACAATGTTATCCGAACGAACTTGCGAGAAATCAGGAAGTAGAGTCATGTCAAGTGTGAAGCTTTCGTTGAGCCCAAGTTTAAGATCAGCACCGGCACCATACCCAAGCGTGGCCTCTCCATTTTGTGTTTGCACGAAGGAAGACACGTATGGAGATAAGGATAGCCGAAGTGGATCCTTGATGTTGTTTAACCCTTTCAGCGTTCCCCAGTAATTGAGAGGCGTTTCTGTATTTTTAGGAACAAGAGACCACTGTAGTTCTGTTCTAGAACGACGGATTTCTCGAGAAAACTGAACTTTCCAATCCTGCTTTTCTCCCTTTGGAAAACGAAAGGCGTAATAAGGAATTTTCATTTCAACAATCCAACCATCTTCCACTACCCTGGTTGCACTCTCCCATACAGCATTGAATTCAGGGTCGGATAGTCTAAAATCAGATTGCACTCCGGAGGCAGACACCGAGAATATAAAAGCATCTAGCATTTTATTATATGGGTCTATGGAGATACTGAATAAATCTGCATTCAGCTTGTCGTCTCGTTCTCCAAGTTGTGTAAGGATACTGTCAGGGTTGTCGTCATAACAATGGCCCAAAAAGTAGATGTTGTTGTCATCGTAAATAACTTTCACTTCTGTTTTGAAACGAGGCTGATTGCCCTCTGTTGGATTGCGCTCTAGAAAATTTGTAGCCACCTCTGCTTCCTCCCAGTCAGCTTCCATCTTAAGCCCGTCGATCCGTATTTTTTCAGTTGCTCTGGTGGCACGAACTGTTTTGCTTTGCCCCCAAGTTGTAACACACGTTGAGATCATTGTAAGAACTACTATTTCTCTAATCAATTTCAAGCTAATTATTTATGGGAATCAATCGCTAAGTTAGGAGTGAATTTGGAATACAATTCCAAGATTCGCTTAAAGGTTGAAATGATATACGAGTGGTTCATAACATTGACCAGAAAGAATTTTTTCAACCTAGTCTCGCAGTGAGCGAGTAGTTCACTTTGTATTGATAAATGTATCTTCAAAGTAAAGGGTCCACTTACCGTTAGTTCTCTGCTCTCCGTATTCCTTAAGGCCGTTTTCGCCATTGGATTCAAAAATGAACCTTTTCGTTTTACTGGCATGAACAATCAACTTTTCAGTGTTCAAATTCGCTTTTAATCTGCGACTACCTTTTTCAGAAAAAGGGGTGTAATAATAACAGCTATCTGATTGACTGTAGTTGATTATTGTATGGAGCTTTAACGATTCGGAGTTTAGTTTGATCACCAAAATAGCTCCATTTAAATCGTAGCATATCTCCTCGAAAGCAGATTCTTTGGAGCTAATTTGCCCGTTGTTAAACAAGGTTGATTCACCAACCCATTCGCCCACCAAATAGCTGAGCTTATCCATTTCTGGATGCTTGGATGACTGCGTGTAGCCGCTAACTACTGAAAGTATAAGGCCAATTGCAAAAAAGTAATTTAATGTGAACATTAAGTACTATTGAATTTACCAATTGTAACATCTGAAGGATTGAAAAGTTCAGCATTTTTGTGAAATTATACACCAGGATAAAGGTTTTGAGTAATCACCTGTTGTAACATGTGCAGCCACCTATCAACAGAAAAACGATTGAGATATTTGACAATAAAATCTATTCCGAATCCTCACCAGGAATTAACTTTTTACAATTCTGAAGTTATTATTTGACAGGTACTGCACAAAGTTTACTATGCTTACCTGAGCAATTCTATCATCATCTTTCATCTTTTTTATGTATTCCTGCACAACCTTAGCATTTACATTTTCTTTCTGGTATCCTGGAACTGTATAGTGACAATCTTTTGTTT
>CAJQPO010000086.1 GCA_905480225.1 uncultured Flavobacteriales bacterium
TGGAAATTATGCACAGTACTTTGAGGTTGCCAGAGTAGAAGCTTTGAGGTCCTTGGGAGTTTCTTACCGGGATATGGAAATTCAAGGAGTACTGCTTCCAGTAACAGATTATTCAATTAAATACTTGAAACCTGCTTTTTATGATGAAAACCTAACAATTCAAACGTCTATAAAAAATACGCCCGGAATCCGTATTGAATTCGACTACGAAACATACAATGAGAAGGGAGAGCTTATAAATACAGCAAATACGAAATTAGTATTTTTAGATAAAACATCAATGAAGCCAAGAGTTGCACCGGATTTTTTAATGAAACAATTAACACCATTTTTTAATGAATAAGGCGTCAATTATTATCATATTGGTTTTGCTAGCGACTATTGTTACGCATTCCCAAACTTTTAAAGAGGGATTTGTTAAGGCAGCAACTTTCATGGAGAATGAAAATTTTTATTCTGCTTTGCCTGTGCTGTTTGAATTGGAAAAGACGAATCAGAAAAATGCCAATATCAAATCGATGATTGGCTATTGCTACTTAAATACCTCCTATGAAAAGTACAAGGCAATACCTTATTTCAAGTATGTTTTGTCAGATGTAAAAAGGAATATTACGCCCTTCTATTCATCTGGAAATTATAAAGAAAAAAGAGCACCGATAGAGGCCATTCGATTTATGGGTCAAGCCTACCATGCGGATTATCAGTTTAGTTTAGCACTAGACATGTATTTTGAGTACCAGGAATTTGTTGATGCCAATAATAAGACAGAATTAGAAGGAGTAAAAAGGGACATAAGGATTACGCGAAATGCGATGTCTTTGAAAGCGAACCCAACCGAGATGACGCTTCGGTCAATGAGTAATTCTTTAAATAGTAAGTTTCCAGAGTACCGACCTATTGTAAATGCAGATGAAACCATTATGATTTTCACATCAAGAAGAGGTGATGGAGTTAATCCTAAAAGGGGAGAAGACGGGAATTTTTTCGAGGATATTTATGTTAGCTATCGCAAAGATACGGCGAAAGAGGATGCTTGGTCTGATCCAGAATTGATTCATTCTAATATAAATACGAACTCTCACGAAGCTTGTCTTTATTTATCTGCAGATGGTCAGCACATGTATCTCTATAAAACAGATGAGCATGATGGAGGGATATATGAGTCACATTTGAACGGAAGGGAATGGTCTAAACCTACTCCTTTAGCGACCGAAATTAATTCTGAATATTGGGAAACTCATGCGAATTTAAGTGTGGATGGACGGTTGGTTGCGTTTGTATCCGATAGACCAGGTGGGTTTGGCGGACGTGATATCTGGTTTATGCGCAAAGGAAGTGCAGGTGAGTGGTTGCCTGTAGAAAACGCGGGTTCGTCTATTAATACAGCTTTTGATGAAGAAAGTCCGTTTTTACATCCGGATGGTACTTCTTTGTATTTTTCCTCTGAAGGCCACAACACGATGGGGGGATTTGATGTTTTTCAGTCGAGATTGGATCCCGGTGGAGAATGGGAAAGGCCTGTAAATATTGGATATCCTGTTAATACAACAGGAGATGATGTGTTTTTTGTTCCAACAGCCGATGGTAAACGCGCTTATTTCTCATCTTTTAGAGAAGGTGGTATGGGAGATCAGGATATTTACATCATTAGTCTATTAGACAAGGAAGAAAAGGCTTTGATAATTTACAAAGGAAAAGCATTAGATTCTATTGGAAATGTGGTGAATGATATTGTGATAACTGTATACGATGAAAGTACCGGTGAAGTATCAGGAGAATATCGACCAAACAAGGCTACTGGGAAATTTTTATTCGTTATGAAGCCTGGCCATAGTTACGAAGTAACCTACGATATACAAGGGTTATTGGCCAGTGAAAGAATAGCTTTGGATGATGTCAGTAAGTTTAAAGAAATTGGACGGTTAGTCGTTCATGAGGGTGACCGCATTACCATAAAAAAGGATTCTATAACAGACAACCAAGTTTCAGAGGTGCAAGAAGAGCACGATGCGGACATTGTTCATTTAATCAATATTGATGTCCAGTCTCAAATTAGTGAGGAAAGACTGAATGATTTACAATTTGAAGTGAATAAAACTTTGAATGAAGGAAAGACATTGGTTCTGAAAAATTTAGAATTTTATTTTGACAGAACTAAAGTATTGGAAAAGTCTAGGCCAGATATAGAATTGGTATTTAGTTACCTGAATACACATGCAAATCAAAGAGTAATGATTGAAGGCCATACAGATTCAAAAGGTTCTGATAATTACAACCTTTACCTTTCAAAAGCGAGAGCTGACAAGATTAAAGAAATCCTAAACGTGATGGGAATTGAAAATACACGGTTAGTCCCAAATGGATTTGGTGAAAGCAGACCGTTAGTGCCTAATAGTAATCCGGATGGAACGGATAATCCAGAAAATCGGCAACGCAATCGCAGAGTAGAATTTAAAATAATTAAGGAAGATTAATTCGAGTTAACACGATTAGTTAGGCCAATGTAATGGCAAATACTGAAAGGATCAGGATTATTTTATACATCATGTTGATTGAGTTGAATGCACTTTTGTTTTTAGCGGGTATTAACATCAACAGGGCGATCAGGATCATCAAAGCACAAAATATGAGGTAATAAAAGACTGGACGCTCTTTGATTTCAGAAAATAAAATTCCAATTGGCAATAAAGAAATAAACATTAGTGAAATGACTAAGATTTTGGTTTTTGGTATTCCCCAGATTATCGGTATGGATTGATCACCGATAACTAAATCACCTTTCATTCCGACCAGTTTCTTTATGATTTCTCGTGTTAATGTCAACACGAACAAAAAACCAATATACAGAATGATTTTAAAGTCTGTCTTCCAATAATAAATGCTGAGTGATGCAAATGGAGCTATGGTTAATATGGCGGCACTAAATTCTCCTATAAATGGCTTTTTTCTCAATTTATGCGAGTAAAACCACAATGCAAAACACAAAATAGAATTGTACAATAAAATTTTCCAGCCAACTAAAAAGGCGAATATTGTTCCAATAAAGTTAAAAAGAAAATAGGTGTTTAAGCAGAAAGACTTGCTTACGATTCTACTAAATACAGTACCCCTAGGGTTATTAATCAAGTCTTTTTCAAAATCATAAAATGCATTGATAATATATCCTGCCATTATTAAAAAAGACAGTGAAAGCATCGATAGATGTAATTTATAGTCTGTGAGGGTTGTTAACCAATCGTTACTGGTGTGAAGTAAGAATACAGCAGATAAGTACAGACCTATATTAATTAACAATACATTGTACCAGCGCACCAAAGAAAGCATTGCCAATACCTTAATTAAAACGTACCGTTGTTTTCTGCTCAGGATGGACTTTGAATTTAACACAAGCTAATTTACTGAGAAATCACACCTTAATTAACAAATGAAGAACAATGACAAATTAAAAATTGTAAATAACGTCTACGTCATACCCAGAAAGTTTTCTCTTGGCTTCATCCATATCTTCTGTAAATCCTAGAATGAATCCACCACCACCGGAACCGCATAGCTTTAAATAATAGGCATTTGATTGAATTCCTTCTTCCCAAATTTTTTGATAATTATTTGGAATCATTGGTTTGAAATTTTCCAAGACAATTTTGGATAAATTCTTCATGTTACTGAAAAGAGGCGAAAAATCTTTTTCTAAAAAAGCTTCAATACATGCGTCATTGTATTTTTTGAACTTCTTTTTGAGCATTTTGCGAAACCCTTCCTCTTTTAACTTGTCAAGGAAGATATTGACCATGGGCTGTGTTTCACCAGGATTACCAGTATTTAATAAGAAGATTCCCCCTTTGCTATTTCCTTGTGCTGGAATGCCGATTGCGTTGAGGTCATTTTTACTTTTGATAAGAATAGGTAAGTTCAAATAGCAAATTAAAGGATCTAAACCAGAGCTTTTACCGTGAAAGTAGGCTTCTAATTCACTAAAAATTTTCTTTAGTTTAAGAATAGACGCATTGCTAACATTTCCATCAGATCTCAAGCCGTTAATGGCGTAACTACTATAGATAGAGGCTACGAGTGCCCCAGAACTTCCAACGCCATACCCTTTGGGTATAGAACTGTCGAAGAGCAATCCTCGATTGATGTCTTTATACAGTTTTTTCAGGTCTAGTTTGCACGGTAATTCGTTTTTAAGATCTAAAGCGTTCAGGAACTCATAGAACTTCAATAATTCTTTATTAGACCAGTCGGCCATTTCTTTATTTTCTGAGTGAAAAATAAGGCTGCCTTGATAATTGTCGTAAGGAATAGAAAGACCCATAGAATCTTGGATGATTCCATATTCTCCGAAGAGTAGCACTTTCCCATAAAATAAAGACTCTTTAAGCATAAGCTTCGTTTAAAAGCATAGGTCCATTGCCAATGTTATCACAAATATACTGTCCATTTTCACAAAAACCTATCAGTTCCGTATTAATCAAATTCAATACATCCTCTTTTTGAGACGCTGGATACAATAAATGTACATTGGCTCCGGCATCCAACGTTACAGCCAAATTAACATTCGAACGCTTCCGAAATTGCCACACGCTATGAATGATTTCAACAGTGTTTGGTTTAAATAACATGAAATATGGTCGAGAAGTCATCATCATGGCATGCAACGCTAGGGCCTCCGTTTCAACAATTTCCACGAAGGAATTTAAATCTCCCTCTTCTATGACAGTTTTAAGTGCCAAAATGTTCGCGTTCGCCTGTTTAAATCTAGCCGTTGCATAAGGATGTTGGTTCATCATTCCATGCCCAACAGAACTTGAAACTTCTTTTTTTCCTTTATCAACTAATAAAATAGTGTCCTGGTAATTATGAAAGACAGGATGTATGTTATCAACAGAAGTGCCCCAATAGTTTGAACAATCACTTTGAATCTCCGATTGCCCCCAAGCAACAATACCACCATAGATGGACCTGCACGCACTACCAGAACCTAGTCTAGCAATGAAAGATGCTTTTTTTTGTAGCTCCTGATTCGTGATCTTGGGGTTTAGCTTTTGTTCTAACCGACATAAACACAAAGCAAGAGCACTCAATCCACTTGCAGACGAGGCAATTCCGCTAGAGTGGGGGAAAGTATTACTTGTTTCGATTTCGAAATAAAACGTACGGATAAATGGTAAATAATCCATGATAAGTTCGAAGAACACAGTGATTTTGGGTTCAAAACTTGCTTTGTTTTGGCCATCTACTGTGATGCAAAAACCAAATTGTTTTCTTTTGTAAAACGTGAGAGAGGTAGTTGTTTTACACTTGTCAAGTGTAAAAGATATGCTTGGATTTGCAGGGATTTGTACCGGGTGTTTCCCCCAATATTTTACTAACGCAATATTGGAAGGACTTTCGTAGCGAATTGTGCCCGATTCAAATGAATGATTATAGTCCTCAAGATTTGATGTGAAATAGTGTTCCATTTTTTATACTATTAAATCGTTATAAGGTAATACAGTTAAATACCCTTTAGCGTTGAAATAATCTCGCACACTTATTTCTGATGGTCCAGTTGCCAGGGCAAAATCTCCTCCCCAGGCCCCTAAGGATTTAATTTTGCCTAAAGGATAGTCGTTGAATAATTCTTCTTGAATCATTGGTCTTTGTAGAATTGCAGACAAGTATATTTCGTGTTCCAGCACACAACGCTCAAAAGTGCTTAAATCTGGAGCATTACAAAACTTCAGTGTCAGTTCCTTCATCGCTGGTATTGCATAAGCTAAATTTAAGTCAGGTTTTAGCTTTTGGTAGGAAAGAACTTCATCGGTACTTTTTTGTTTTTTATTGAGATGAATAAAAAATAAATTTTTTTTGAATTTCGGAGAAAATGCTATCGATTTGGAATGAAACCCGGCACTATTTGAAAATAGTATAGGCCCATTGGACATACCTGCGGCAATATCATATCCGCTTCCGTTACTTGTTGCTGAATGAAGTTTAAATGGGGAGATTTTGGCCCAGTTTGCCAGATTTATTCGCAGGGTGCTACTACTTCCGAGTCCCCAATTTCTTGGGAAATCAAGCTGGCATTGCACTTTAACTCCAGTTGGATTGAAAGATGGATTGAGTTCTTTAGCTGCACGAAATAGTTGTATTAATTCTTCAGCAATGCGCACATCAGTACAGTCAATAATTGTATTTAAATCGTTGTCGTATTTAGCAGAAAACCAAGGGTCATTTTTGGAGTCAAAACTCGTCCATTCTACGAAATCTTGTGACACTTCAGAAACTTCCATAGATTGGCCGTATACAGTTGGAAGTGACAGCCCTAATGCCCCATCTAAAATGAGGTATTCTCCAGTGATTAATAATTTGCCGTTTGAACGGAATCGCATTTACTTGTTTAGCTTCTCAATGTTGTTAACGTTCCGAATCTCACAAAATAAATCCACTACTGCTTGGTGGGTAACAACTTTATTCTCAAAGTGAGTTTGAATGGCCTTTTTTTCTTGTTCCGTAGCTTCCAATTGGTTGAGTATGTTTAGCAAGTGCATCTTCATGTGACCCTTTTGAATCCCTGTTGTTACAAGTGATCTAATTGCCCCAAAATTTTGTGCTAAGCCTGCACTAGCAATAATCATCATAAGATCTTCAGCATTTGGATTGTTTAAGAGTCGATGGCAAAACTTTACTAGCGGATGGAGTTGAGTTAAACCACCAACAGTACCAACGGCGATTGGCAATTCAATCCAAAATCGAAAAATGCCGTTCGCACTGACTTCAGCATTGGTTAGGCTTTTATATTGTCCACTCCTAGATGCATAAGTATGGGCACATGCTTCAACAGCTCGAAAATCATTACCTGTAGCTAACACAACGGCATCAATTCCGTTCATAATGCCTTTGTTGTGTGTAGTTGCCCGGTACGGTTCAATATTGGCAATATTAATGGCTCGAATAAATTTTTCTGCAAATTCATGGGGTGTAATAGTAGGATCTACATTCAATTCTTCCACAGGACAGCTCACTTCTACCTTAACAATACAATTGGGTGTGTAATTGGATAAAATACACATAATGATATCTAATTTGCCTTGCTCTGGAGTGCTTTGTAGGCCGAGTTCCAATATTTTAGAAAATTCTTCTAGACAGGAATTAATGAAATTTGCGCCCATGGCGTCTACTGTGTCAAATTCAGCTTCTAGTTGATAGTAGTCAGATTCTAGATGTGTTTTATTTAAAATTGATATTTTTTTAATTCCCCCTCCTCTGGAACGCATGTTGGCCGTTAATTGGTTCGTACCTTCAATAAAAATATCCGAATGCTGGTTGAACCAAGACTCTAATTGATTTCCGTCTCCCGACCAGGTAAAGTGAACATGGCCTACTTTTGTTGAGCTAATGACATTGGCTTTGAATCCGCCTCTGTCTTTCCAAAATGCCGCCGACTTTGCGGCTGCCGCTACCACTGAACTTTCTTCAATTGCCATAGGAATGCAATAAACAGAATCGTTTATTTTGAAATTGGGAGCGATTCCAAGTGGTAAAAAATAGTTCGTAATCGTATTTTCAATAAACTCATCGTGTAGTTTTTGAATATCGGACTCGATGTGCCAGTACGATTGTAATCTGGGAAGTATTGATTGATCACCATCGAAGTAGGCATCAATTAACCATTCTAACTTTGCCTTCTTAGAAAGCTTCGAAAAACCTTTGATTTCTTTCATCATCTTTTTAAACTGTTGCAAAGTTAACCAACGGAATCAAGATTTGTTCTTATCTGCATGAAATTATCAACGCTTAAAGCTTTAAATAGATTTTCCTATTGTAAATATTGTCTAAAGCATACCCTAATTCAAAGGCACGGGCTGATGCTGACTATAAATTTACCGGTAATAGGGATCGGTATCACATTAATTCAGAAAAACAGGAAAATTTAAAACGTGATCAACGGCCGTGTATTTTACTTGATTCCGTATTTCTTTGATGATGTTTGAAATAATTCGATCCAGTTTTTTATCAGGGTACTCTTCAATTTTTTCATAAACTTTTGAGAAAGTCCAAAAACTTCTAATAAACGATATTTTTTCAATTCGACTCATTACCATTGTATTACGTGAAAATGGCACAGGATGTTTTCATCATTTATTTAAAGGTTTTAATTTCGGGGTTAAAGAACTATTTTTAGCCTTCAATCGGTCATATGAGTAAACTAAGGAATAGGATAAAAAAAATCTATCCATTTTTTGTCGATATATGGCAGTATTTGGTGATTATTTTAATCTTTATCGTGGCACTCATATTTTTTCTTTAACTCTTGTGAAATCAAAAACTTCTTTTACATTTGCACCGCTTAACGCTCGGGGTGTGGCCCAGCCCGGTTAAGGCGCCTGCTTTGGGAGCAGGAGATCGCAGGTTCGAATCCTGCCACCCCGACCAAACGGGATCTGGTTAGAATAATCTAGCTCGATCCCGTTTTTTTTTCCTCATAACCCTTGTGGATACAGGTGATTGGCTGAAACATTGTTTTAAATCCAGCAGTTCGAATTTGATTTTTTGTCGAAATTCAAACAAGCTGGAAACAAGAGTTTTTGAAGCACCAACTTTCTGGTAAATTTCAGCATGTTTTTGACGGGTTTTTTAGCGACTGAGTTTTGATGCCCATGATCATTCAATCTAGTCCGTTTTTACACAGATAAGCCATTCTCGATCTTGAACATTTCTAAATCGTAAAGTATGAAATGAATCTCTTGGTTATAATGCGACGTTTCATAAGAAATTACAAGAAGTATTTAATTCTGAATATCAATTGATTACAAGAAATTTATAGCAAAAGTTAAAAGTAATTACGAGTAAATTTCAATAAGAAATACTCAAAATTCCAATATTTGTTATATTTACAAGTAGCAATGGAGAATATAAATTATTTAGCAACGGAAAAAACCCCAGAAATCAATTTTGATTTTGAAAATGGTGTGTTTTTGGTTAGAGGCATTTCAATCCCAGAGAATACGGTAGATTTTTACCATGGTTTAATTTTTGCCCTTAGGGAATATGCAAAAACACCGCAACCCGATTCGATCTTAAAAATTGGACTCGAATATTTCAATACCAGTACTTCAGTTATTATTTTAAAGCTATTGAATGCTTTAGAGCTTGCAGAAAATAGTAAGGTCAAGGTGATTTGGTACTATGAAGAAGACGATATTGAAATGGAAGAAGTAGGTTTAGACTTCAAAGAAATGACTTCTGTCCCTTTTAATTTGCATCCCGTAGAAGATTTGTACGCGGTGTAAAAATTATTCGTTAAATTTAGAAATAAGGTTAAACCCTTGAAAAGCATGAGATTACTCTACGTATTCTTGCCGCTTGCCCTAATGCTTTGCTCAGTTTCACTGAAAGCACAATTAACATGGGAATTTGTTAATGAGCTTTCCGATGGAAGTCTAGTTGAAGTTAGTGCGGTTGAAGCAGACGTCCCAAGGTCATGCATCTACGTGACAGGATCTTGTGTTGGTGATATGTCGGCAGTTTTCACTTCAGGCTTTAACGGTACTCCAGATTTTTCAATTTCTTATGGTGGAAGAGATGGTTTTGTTGCCAAATACTTAAATGATGGCACTTTTGTATGGGCGTTTCGAATTGGTGGTCCTAATGATGACGAGGTCAACGATGTTGCGGTTGATTTAAATGGGGACATTTATATTACTGGAGGATTTATAGGTTCTATTGATTTTAAGGGAACAGAGACCATTTCTTCTCTAAATACCAGCGCTTTCGGTGCTGAAGATATATTTTATGCCAAATACGATTTAGATGGTAAAATTCAGTGGCATCAAGAAGAAGGTGGTGGTGCAGCGGATGTCGGATCCAAAGTTGAGGTTTTAAATAATAATGTTTTTTTCTCGGGAGAATATGAAGTTTCTGGAGCAACCGAAATAGGTGGATCAGTGCCTTTTAATTATGGCGGTATCGATATTTTTTTAGTAGCAATTAATTTAGGCGGTATTGTTCAATGGAATGCAGATGCCGGAAGTTTTTTAGATGATCAATTGGGGGGTGTTGCTGTTGAAAATGACTCGGTTTATCTAGTTGTTAATTACAACGATGTGGGATTAATGTTTAGGGAATCTGCTTCCAACATGTCGATCCCGCTGGTAAATGGTATGTTTAGCACCTACAATGCGGCAATGTGCTCGTTTAGCTCTTTGAATGGATTGTTCGGATGGACAGAGCAAATTAGTGGTAATGGCAATGAGTTAGTCAATGATGTAATTGCAAACGGTACGAGTTTAATTTTAACTGGAACTTATAATGCGGGTATTGTTGTTCCGTCTCTTGGAGTTGGACCAAATAGTGTCGGGAAATACAGCGCCATAACCATCACTTTAGACAACAACTCTGGTGCTGGAATATGGTACGAAGTGGAGCAAACGGTTGGAGGAACAAACGCTGTTTCCAAATGCTTGTCGTTTGATCAATTAGGAAATATA
>CAJQPO010000087.1 GCA_905480225.1 uncultured Flavobacteriales bacterium
CTCCGGAAATCTGGCCAACTATCAAACAGAAGGGCTTAGTGCGATCGGTCAACAGGCGAAAGTGATAGACATTAGGCCAGTTGTACATTATTTTTCAAAGGACGGCTGGTTCGGAACATTACAATTTGCATATGGCTGTAAGTCAAGTCCTGTTCCAGATTGTCTCAATGGATCTCTAAAAATAGGGAGAGCAACATCCAAGTTGTATTTTGATATTTGGTACGATCATCAAACTGGTCTTGGAGGACTTGACTATAGAGGTACTCCTACTCCATCAACCTTCAGAGAATTAAGGGTTAGTTACCACAAATTAGGCGCTACGTTTTATTCACCCATATTTGAGCGGCTTGGGGCTTTTGTAGGAACGTCATATGTTCTTGCGGGGAGGAATATTGGTCAAGGAATCAATTTAAACATTGGATTCGTACTGAAAAGCGATTGAACCAGCGTATTATTTATTGATTCTTTTAAAATTCAAAATTGGATAAGCAATATTTTTGGAAGTTTATTCTTAAACAAGAAATGAAATTGAATCAATCTATGAATGTCAGATTCTTAATTTACGTGAGCGTATTTCTGATTATCCAAACCAATTGTCTAATTAGAAATAAACGAAATTAAATCTTAAGCTCCAGTGTAATGTTAGAAGTCATATTATAGAAATAAAAAGGGGCAGCTTAACGCCACCCCTTTAGCAATTTATTTAAAATGCATCAGCCTTTCCACCAGCTGGCACAACCTGTACCCATTTACCTGGAGTTCGAGCATTAATGGTATTATCATACATTGCTTCGCTCTCTACAGTAGGTAGATAAAATTTACCCTGATAAGTTGCGTTTAGCTGAATTCTAAATGTTTTAGAACTTCCTTTACCCAAACTGTAATACGTATAGACACGGTCATCTCGTATATCCTGGTAATCGAAACTACCTGCAGAAACAGCAGATGTGAAATTTTGCATTCTGGTATTATGTATCTCCCAGCCCGAAGGAAAAATTTGATTTAATGTCATTTCGCGCAGATAACCTCTGGTTCCTGGATTGGTCACCTTGACCTGAGCAACAAAATCCGTTCCTTGCTCTAATACCGTTGGATCAATCGCATGACCATCCATATCTATGTAATTGACACTAACTGACATGTTGCTTGCCACGGCTTTTTCTGCACCAGATACTGGAATGCCTTCGACAACAAGTTTAGCATACAGCAAACCACTGCCAAGGTTTTTAACTTTAAGCACTGATTCTTCTGTATTCACATCTAACTTATCCGTAAAAATGGGAGCTTGCGTATTTTTACTATTCGTTGCCCCACCGTTTAAAACATAGGTAAAGTTCATGGTTTTATCCGTAGCATTCACCCCTACAAACTTGCTCATCGCAATTAAGGCATAAGCCGTTGTTTGCGTATTCATCCAGCTGTTATTATTCATTGCTTCTGCTATTCCCTTAGCCAACATTCCTCCCTTAGACTTGTTATTCATGAGCGCCAATACTTCAAGGATCATAGCTTCATCTCTTAGAGAAGAACCGAATGTATAAGAAAGCTCCGTGTAATCCGGAATATCCACACCTACGTTATTAATTAATTGTTTGGCTACCTCTGGCCTTCCAATTAATACATAAGCTCCCGCGAGCCTCCATCTAGCCGTCGTTGACAGAGCACTGTGCTCACGCATTCTATTCATGGCACTTAGTTCCGGAGACCCAGCTAGAGCAAGTGTGTACAATCGATATGCCTGAGACAAATCATTATTGTAACTATACCCATGAAAATTTGAGTTCCCTTTTATTATTTTCCAGCTTTGCGCTTTTTTACGTTGATAAGAAATCCAGTTCTTTCTAAGTTGGACTGGCAATTTATAACCTTGTTTTTCGGCTTCAATTAGGAAATGACCACCATAGTTTGAGCCCCACTCATTGGTTTCAGTTTGACCAGGCCAATAAGCAAATCCTCCTTCTGCAGTTTGAAATAATTTTAATCGATCTATACCCGCTTTGATGTTTTTATCAAGCTCAATTTTAAAATCATTATTCAAATCCATTACATCATCGACAAATAGCTGCGGAAAAACTGATGACGTTGTTTGCTCAATGCACCCATGTGGATATCGAATCAAATACTTCAGTCTATTATCTAAATTCATCGGAGGAATAGCCGACACTTCAATTGTTGCAGAATTCGTCCCTCCAATGCCACTAAATTTAAAATTAGAAACCCACTCCATATTCGGTTCTATCACCGTTTCTGAAACATCAGCAACCATTGGATTTGGAGTTCGAACATCCAATTCAATTTCAAATTTGGCAACTTCCTTACCGCTTTTGGCAATAATTTTAACTTTACCAATTCCTATTTTCTTTTTCACCTTTAAAGGAAAATTAATGACTTCATCGCCGATATCCTCAAATCGAATAGACTTTTTATTTCCATCTGTGAATTCTATTAAATCATTTCCTATCACTTCTATTGTAACGCTCTTTATGTGCTTTTCCATAGCAAAAACATTAACCGGAAGTTTCAATTCTTCATCAGGCCCAAGAACACGAGGCAAGGTTCCCAATACCATTAATGGACTCCGAACCGGTACCGTTTTCTCAGTATGACCATAGCGTTTTTCTTGTCCAGCTACAACCATTACCCTTACGGAACCAACATAATTAGGTATGTCTATTTTATGCGTTTTGTTTGCTCCAGACTTAAGAGTAAAGGGTCCAACAAAGCGAACCATTGGCTTAAATCGATTGGCCTTAGCCGGCTTTTTCTTTCCTCCTTCACCATCACCTCCAATTGCTAAAAGTTTACTCATTTCCTGTGTATATGCCCCCATTACTTGGTCGTACAAATCCCATGTTCTAACTCCTAATGCTTCTTTCGCATAAAAATGATTCCACGGCTGTGGCGTCTTGAAACCAGTAAGATCCAGTAGTCCTTCGTCCACTATTGCCAATGTATAGGTCATCGGTTTTCCGTCCGCTTCATTAATAGTGATAGATGCCGTACTTTCTGGTCGCAGCACATCCTTCATCTTTATTCTAGGGTTTAAATGCGAATCTGGGTTTTCAACCGTTATAGGCACAACACCATACATTCTTATCGGTAAATCATTTTCTGTTACAGCATGTGCTTGCAGCAATGTAACGTGCACAAAAACATTGGGAGCCATTTCTTTGGTTGCCGTAAATTCAAATTTGGTTTCCCCTTTGGTCGTTTGCACCCAATGTTTCTCAATTATTTTCGTTCCTGATTCAACACAGATTAATGCTTTCCCATTCGTTGGTGAAGGAAACGAAACCTTTACTGGATCACCCGTTGAATACACCTCTTTGTCTGTAGAAAAACTCAGCATGGTTGCATTTTCATTTTCGGTCCTATTCGCTCTTGCCCAGTATGGCCAATCAACATAGAAAATTTTACCCGTAACATGGCCGGAAACTGGATCTTCTACGCGTACCAAATACCTGCCCCAAGAAGGTCTATTCACTTGAAATTTAAATGAAGCTTTACCATCTTTTGAAGAAATGTTTTTCTCAAACTCTGCAACAGTGCTTGACCGAGAGATGTATGACATTAAATCATTATCGTAACGATCCCACCACCATCTCCAACCAATTTTATAAACCTTAACATTTAAATCATCTCGAGAAATCGCTTTTCCGTAAGCATCGACCGTGGCAATTTCAAATTCATGCTCCTTGTCTGTAACCAATGTTCCTCGATACAACCCGCCTTTTGGTGTTTTGACACCAACGTAAGAATCATAAGGCGAATATTTAATGGACTTCCAATCAACCGAGAAATTACCCCCTTCTTCAAATATTTTTGTTGCAAAATTGGCCATTAACATTCCTGGTGAACTGCTGCCAATATTAATTTCAGGTTCGAATACTATTTCGCCATTCTCATCTACCCTACTATCCAATACAGTCTCCTCATCCACCTCTATACTTTTTAGTGGATCGTCGAATACGTATCCTTCAAAATTATCAAATGAAGTCCTTTTCGAATTGATGGTCAGATCAACCTTGGCTTTTAAATTTTTCGCAATTGCGCCGTGCAACCATTTTGTAGAAAGTTTAATCTCATTAGGAGCTGATTTGTTCAACATTTCTGCATTAAAATCCATGTATATTTTTAATCGATTCGGCTTAACAGTTTCTACCTTTAAATATTTGCTGTAAGCACGGTTCCCAACTTTAATCTCAGCCCTGTAAGTACCTGTAATATCATCCTTGTCGGTTGCTGTTCCAAATTTGTAATGTCCTTGTTTACCGTGAGTGGCTGTTCGTTTTTCAACAAGTTGTCCTTGCGGGTTGTAAAGTTTAAATTTAACTGGGTGGTTAGCAGGAAGCACCTTATTCGCGTCTTCCAAAATAAAGGATAAGTGAATAGAATCTCCAGGTCTCCAAACGCCTCTTTCAGCATACACAAAACCCTTAACACCTTTTTGCACTGTAGCACCGCTCACATCAAATTTTGACATAGACAATGACTCCCCATCCCGTAATTTCAAATAACCTCGTTGATTTCCTTTCTTAGCAATGAGAACAAATGGCTTCGTTGATAGGCTGATGTCGCACATGCCGTTTTCATCTGTCATGACACTGCCAATTAACTGCTGCTGAAAATCATAGAATTCAATTAATGCACCGGCCATGTTCTTGGTACTTCTCAAATCCGAGAGGAAAACATGCATTTTTTTGTCTGCACCAGCCTTGGCAACAATACCTAGATTAGACGTCAGTACGTTCGTTACAATTTTCTTATTTCGATAATAAGATGAGCTGCATGGGTTTTCACGTTCTCGATAATCGTAATCATAATCGTCGTAATAATCATCGTAATAATAATCATCGTAGTAATAACCTGTTTGCCAATTAGACTCACTCCAATCCTCTTCGTAATCTTCTTCAATTTCTATGTTTTGAAGATCATCCTCATCATTTGCAGAACACTGATAAGCAGAATATTCTTGTTTGAATCTTAGCTCAATCTGATGAACAGTGCCTGGGCTTTGACCGATAATATCAGTAAGGTCAAGAAAAAATCGATTCCACTCATGTATATTTTTAGCACCATCCTGAGTAAGATCTACTTTCTTTTTGATGATGTTTTTGGCAACACGCTTCATCTGATAAGACCCCTTCATGTTATTAACTTGAAGAAATTGTATCATATTATCCTCAAATACCTTGGTAATATAAACATCAACAGCCTTCAAGTTCACTGCTTCAAAAGGGAATACATAACCATCTCCAGAGTTTGGAATAATTGCGCCATTATTTGCAAACCTAAAATTGGGCTTAATACCCTCAAAAACAAGTTCAATACTCTTGCTTTCTATCATTTTATATCCATTGATATTCTTGATACCTTCCATGGTGTGAACCTCTCTCTTACCAGACAGTGCATGAGGTAAGAACACCTTGATTTCATGTCCTTCTATTTCAAAGTTGAGGTTCGATAGATTATCGATTTTAACAAGACCTTCAAGCTCTTGGTTTTTTTTCAACGGATCAGAAAAATGAATCAACACATATTGCTCCGGATTATGAACTACAGCCATCTTTGTTACTTTGAAATCTCCAAGGGCAATCACAGGAACTACTTTCTCTGATGAGCGACTCGCACCAATCGCCTCCCCATTACAGAGTAATTTAATCTCACTCGCCGCTTCTTTTCTAGCTACATGTTCTACCACAAAACGATGTGTATTACCATAGTCATGGTTCCACGTTATTTGAAGTTCCTTTCCATCTTGAAACGCAGTAAGTGTTTTTACAAGAGCTAAAGAATCTGTTATATCTGCCGTAATAATGCGTCCAGATAATTGTTGATCCTTCAAATTATCAGATACGTATGTCGAAAGACCATCAATATAAATATTTAAGTCTTGTTCAATTGTCTTGAACTGAAAGTTAAATTCTTCCAAACCTTCTGGCATTTCAGTCATCCTGCCCAGATTAAAATACGCGGTATATTCGGTCCCGCTTTTTAAAAGATTCTTAGGTGTGAACTCAATCATTCTATCTGAAACAAACACTGCTTCTCCTGCAATAGATGGTTGAAAGCGGATAATGTCTCCTATAGGTTGATCTTCCGCAGCTATGGCCTTTGCAACATCATCTGTTAACATTATTTTAACGGATGATTCCCTACTTACAATGCCCGATGTATAAGCTGAAATGTATTGTGCAAATTCTGGATTTATTTTCACTCTTTTCTGTACTTCTTGGCTACAACCAAAAACCAATAAAGCGATAGTAATTGAAATGATATTGACTGAAATTCTCATAAATATTTAATTTTTAGTCTAAACTAAGCTTGATTTAGATAAATCGTAGCTTAAAGCTATTATCTGATACCGGAAATCTATTTTTCGTTATTTTCGAATATAGCTTTTAAAAAATTAATTATTGGTTATTATAATTTGTTTTAATCACGGTTAATTACGAAATTACTCACCCATAAGGATTTACCCATAAATTCTTGCACCAAGTATAACTCACTAACCTGCCTCATGAAAAGAATTCTTTTTACAATTATTATTGCCCTTTTATCCACCTTAATTAACGCACAACATTTCCAGAAGAGATTACCAAAGGAAACACAACAAAAGGAAAACAGACTTTTAAAAATAGATCAATCGATATCAAAATCGGATCGATTTATTTTCAATATGAAAACAAAAAATGCTGCTGTGGGCGAAAAGAAACAAAAGCTCAATAGTGGTCTGGTCCATGAATTAAATCCCAATATTCCACTAAGCAAAAATGGTAAATTACTTTCGCCAGATGGGCACGAAGTCGATTTTCGTCACCCCACTAAAATTCCAATTGGCGGATGCTGGACACCATCACCTTTTGTAAATGGAGAGGCAAAAGATGCAGGTTGTGCATTTACGGTAGCATGTGATAATCCAGCTAATAGAGACGTTTCCTCATTTGCAAGTATCAAATATGTAGAGCTTGTATGGCACGTGATGTGGAGCGGAGGCGCTTCTTCTAATATTGACCAAACACGGATTGATGATTTGATGACTGAACTAAATGCTGATTTTGCATCCTTTAATGTTATCTTTTGTGCTGATCCTGCCAATTTCTATGAGGATGCTGGAAATTACAACCACGATGAAAATACCGAAGAAGTTTCTTTAAAAACTACATATAACGTTACACCAACTCAAGTGGTCAACATATATGTTGTTGGAAGTATGGGACCTGGTGGTTACGCAAGATTCCCTTACGACCCAATGGGTGGAACATCATCGACAGGGGGAGTCGTTCTAAATCGAGGAAATTGCAATGTAGGAACGCACACATTAGCGCATGAAATGGGCCATACTTTTGGACTTGAGCACACTTTCGCTGGTGTAGATGAAAGAAGCACATGCTCATCCTGTTATGAAAAAGTAAGAAATGTAAATGGTTCATCGAACACCTCTGGAGTCGCAACTCCACTTGGTGGCCCTTATTTAGATGAAGGAGACCGAGAAGGAGATTGGTGTTCTGATACGCATCCTCATGCAACTAACTCATACGACTGCACGAACTACACGAATCCACAACAGGCTTGTGATGCTTTTGCACCTGCTAATCCAGAAGTGAATAATCACATGTCTTACTCGTTTTGTTCAACAACATTTACAGATCAGCAATGGCGTCGAATGCATTGTATGATGGATTCTTATCTTGGATCATGGACAGCTAATGGTGGTGGAGTATGTGGCACCTTACCTCCTGTTGCAGATTTTACAGGTACCCCAACGAGTTGGGTTTCACCCGCAATTGTCAATTTTACAGATTTATCCACACCCCCTGCAATAATTGATTCTGTGGAATGGATTTTTGATGTTGCCGCGAGTGGTACAGTAACGTGTGCAGGTTGCACAGGAACCAATGCAAGATGGACACAAGACCTTTCAGCGGTTGGAACGCTTTCTACACCTCCGACTGTAACATACACCAACGTTGGCTTGTATAGTGTTTCGCTGACTGTATACAGTACAAATGGCAATGACACCGAGACTAAAATCGACTACATAGAAGTTATAACAACAGGGTCAGATTGTGACACTCTTGATGCAGACTGGACTGATATTGGACCAAATCCAGCCTATTACTCAGGTGCTTATGGTTATTTCACAGGTATTCCTTCTGAAGGAAGCGCCTTACCAGAAGATCCTGCTGGATATTACCAACAATACTTCACGCCAAATCCAGGGACCTCGGTTGTTGGTTCTGTAGTTATCGGCTTAGGACTTTTAAATGACGCGGATGATGATATGACATTTCAAGTAGTCGTTTTTGAGGACGATGGCGCTGGTTTGCCTGATTTTGGTGCAGGACCAGTTGCTGTACAAGCGTATTCACCATCGCAAATTGGCGTACCTACGGGCGCGTTTTACAATGTTTTTACAATACCATTAACTTGTGCACCAACCATAATAGGAACGACATTTCACGTCGGAGTTGAAATGTTTCCAGGAGATCCTACCGATGAGCTTGTTCTATTGTCCAACACAGACGGGGAAGGTGGTTCTCCACTAAGTAATAGTTACAGCACCTCCTTGTGCGGTGATGGTGATTTTAACATAGCACCTGTGCATTGTGCCTATGCGGGTGTAGATTTTGATTTATTGTGTTATCCAATTATGGGTTGGTCAGCTCCTTCACCTTATGCTTCTGGTTTTTCAGAGAATGTCTTTTGCGATACAACTGATGTAACTATAAATACGGGAACATTTTACGATGGAACTGGGTGCTCAGCGCCTTCTGGTCCTAATACCGGAATTCTTAATTGGTCTTATACTTTTTCCTCTGATGGGGCAACAATCAATTCTACCACTGAGATAACCAGTATACCTCGGACTTATTTATCCGCAGGACCAGACACTTTAACCATTACTGCAATAAATGAATGTGGTAGAGCAGATACAACGGCATGGATTATTCCTTATAATTTTTTAGAAACACCTGATGCTGACTTCACCAAAGATCTAGCAAATCCAATTTGTTTAACCGATCAACCCATTACATTTACTGCAAACTCTGTTGGTTACACCGACTACACTTGGGATTTCGGTGATGGAACCACATTAAGCGGAACGGATTCCAGTCCGACACACTCATATGCAGCAGTAGGGACTTATTATGTTAATTTAACGGTAACGTCTCCAGGATATCAGCCATCAGACACAACCTATCTTGAAGATTTTGAAAGTGGTATTCCGGGAACTTGGACAACGCTAGACAATAATTCTTCAGTTGGAAATCTAGCCGCGATTTTTGATGGAACGAATGCTACTGCCTGGGTAGACACCGATTTGGATGGTGCAGGTGATCAAGAAGCATGGTCTACAGGGTGGAATGATCCAATCACAACACCATCTGATGACTGGTTAATTTCCCCCAATATTGCCATAACAGGAAATAATTCTTTAGCATGGGATGGCGAATCTTTTTATGCTGGGTTCCCAGATGCATATGAAGTATATGTTGTCGGTGGTGGCGGTGCGACGGTTGCTAATTGTTTATCTGGTCAATTGGTATTTTCAACCGGTGGTGAAAATGCTTTTACCACACAGCATGTAGTAGCTCTTCCCTCTTATGGTTTCAGCGCTGGAAACATAAAAGTATGCTTTCGAAATAATTCTGGTGGGAATCAAGGTTATCTAGCTATTGACAATGTAAGAGTTGGAACCACTGGTCCAGGATGTATAAATAGCGAGCAAAAACTAGACTTTGTAGAAATTGTTGATTGTTCAATTGCTCCTCCATCAGCTGATGGAGATGCAACTCCAATTAGCGGATGTTCTCCACTTACGGTTAATTTTTCTGATGTTACTTCTATTGGTGACCCAGCTACTTCCTGGTTATGGAATTTTGGCGATGGCACTTTCTCAACACTCCAAAACCCCGGTTCTCACATATATACAACAACAGGAACCTATAATGTAATTTTTGAAGCATGTAATGCAGGAGGTTGCACAACTGAAAACATAACAATAACGGTTTCTGGGTTCACTGAAGATCCAGGCTATTCCTACAGTAGTATTTCTGAATGTCTAAACGGAACAGACATTTCAGCTACCCTTTCGGGAACATTAGGAGGCGTTTTCACATCCATCCCTGCTATTGGAATAAATCTGAATTCGACATCTGGATTAATTGATGTCTCTGCATCTGTACCTGGAATCTACGATGTTACTTATACAACTACTGGTCCTTGTCCTGCAGATTCTACCATTACAATTACAATTAATTCTGACAATCCACACTATTCTTATAGCTCTCTAGCTGAATGCCAGAGTGGAGCAGACATTGCTGCTACCATTACAGGAACTGCAGGCGGATTCTCATTCTCACCTGCTGGACTTTCTATTGATCCTTCATCTGGTTTGATTGATGTTTCTGCATCAGCCGACGGAGTTTACGATGTAACTTACACCACAACAGGTGCTTGTCCGGCCGATTCAACCCTATCCATTACCATTACTGCAGATGACGATGCGTCTTATTCATACAGCTCGATAGCTGAATGCCAGAGTGGAGCAGACATTGCTGCTACCATTACAGGAACTGCAGGCGGATTCTCGTTCTCACCTGCTGGACTTTCTATTGATCCTACATCTGGTTTGATTGATGTTTCTGCATCAGCCGACGGAGTTTACGATGTGACTTACACCACAACAGGTGCTTGTCCGGCCGATTCAACCCTATCCATTACCATTACTGCCGATGACGATGCGTCTTATTCATACAGCTCGCTAGCTGAATGCCAGAGTGGAGCAGACATTGCTGCTACCATTACAGGAACTGCAGGCGGATTCTCGTTCTCACCTGCTGGACTTTCTATTGATCCTACATCTGGTTTGATTGATGTTTCTGCATCAGCCGACGGAGTTTAC
>CAJQPO010000088.1 GCA_905480225.1 uncultured Flavobacteriales bacterium
CTGATAAACACATTTAACATCATCCAAGTAGTCCGACCAAGGTAAACCCAATGTTAAATCCGCTGAAATTGGTATCCCAGTTGCACCTGCAGCTGATTCTACTGCAGTATGTGATAATACCGCGTTAGAGATCAACGTAATACCATGCAATTTGAAAGCTTCAACAATTGCAGCATCATTCGGTGTGCCATTAGAAATGTCAGCATCCGTATCATCCGCAAGTAAACAATCTAATAAAACTTCCGTGTACGCCTGCCCCTCTGCACCATCTGGATTTGTTGCCTGACCTCCCATATAAGCAATCGCGAATAGGTTCATCATAGTAGGCATGTCATTACCTAAATTTACATACGTATCCCACCAAGCTCCGGCAATGATCTCGCCATCAGCATGGACTTGCCCAACAAGGTCATTCGGATATACTTTTGGTTCTATATCATATCTACGAATCACTTCCGAAAAATCTGCAGGGTTGTGGCCGTCTCCCAACAGTGGATCTTCAAATTCAGCGTATGCCCAAACGTCTGCATATCCTTCACCCATAGCACCATTCTGAAATGACATGCCATAATCAGCATAAAATTCATAATTAATACCGTGACCATACTCGTGGAAAACGACATCATTAACCTGTGCTAAACTGTAGCAATCGACATTGTCTGTGTAAAAATTTATAGAAGTACCATTGTAAAATGCATTACATTCATGCGGAGTAATCTCTACATTGGTGGGCAGTTTCCAATCCATTCCTGTAAAAGAAGGAAGTATCGATTTCATGTAATCATGAATCACATTTACATTGTTGTATGCCGAACGCTCAATGATATTTGCGTCGCCGTCTAAAGATAATGTATTCACTCCTGCATCGTTTACGGAAACAGTCATGGAAGGCGTTGAGCTCGAACCATCATTGATGATCTTACACCATGCTCCTTCTAATGGAATCACTGCAGTTGCCGTGCCTGTTTCAGTAGTCATTACATAACCATTACCATCTAAAGAATAGTTCGATCCACCAACCGTTAAATCAATATTAGCTAAGTTAACCACGGCAGTTGGATTAGCTGGATCAGTTGGGTAAACCGTTCCCTCTACTGCAATTTCTATGTTTGCGGCTGCTAATTTCGATTGAGCAATTTTTTCCTTGGCAGTTTTTTTATCACCAGGCAAACAAACTTCAGAATGATTGTGCTTGATACCACAAGTGTAAACTTCATTGTGTCTGTATAGAATTTCACCGTTTACCGCATCTACCAGCGTATACCAATTAGCAGGAATTCCATTACTTGCAGTGGTATGCACATTTACTTCGTATACCAGTTGGTATTTGTTTTGTTTCGGATGCAACGCATCGGGAATAGGCAGTACAACTAGTCCAGGCTTAACAACCGTATTTTCTATAGGTGTTGTAATCCCGAATGCAGCAGAAACGCCCGCTTGACTCTCATCTATTTGCGGATTGGTATCTACACTGATATCGTTATAAACATCAGCACCCCACATAATCACATCTCCTGCATTACTTAATCTAATGGTTAAATTGCTGTTCATTACCTGAAGACCATTGTATTCTTGGCAATAATTGATGAAATGCATCTTCTCGTTTTTATTGACATTCAACAAACGCAGATCTTCAACTGGAATATTAAAACCAGAAAGCTGGCCGGTAATGAAATTCATGGCTTTGGTTTCTGGAGTAGATCCAGCTACTGCAATGGGCTGACCATAAGCACGATGCGGCTTGCCATTTTCTTCGTTAAACCAAGCGAACCAATTTCCGTTTTCCTGAATAAAATTTTGCCAAGATGCAGATTGCATCAATTCATATTGATACGCTTTATCCAGCACTCTTTTACTGTCTAAATAAGTCTTGCGTAAACGCGTATCTTGACTGAAAATATCGCTTTGCGCAAAGGAATGTGCGCTACACGCTATTAGAACAAATAGTAGTAGTTGTTTTTTCATGTTTTACTTAATGGTTAATAAATACCTTCTAAAGATTACAATTTACTTGGTTAATTCAAAGTAGATTGTGATGAATGGAGGAAAGGGCTTTTTAACGACATTAACGGATGGATATTTCAAGTCCATCATACGCAAGCGAAATATTCGGGGGTAATTCAACCTCTACATCTGCGTGTTTGCCCATTAGGTGAGACATGTGGGTGAAAAATACCTGTTCAGGTTGAATTTCAGTGGCCAATTCAATGGCTTGTTTGAGATTGAAGTGAGAGATGTGTTCTTCTTTGCGCAAAGCATTCACTACCAATACTTTTAATCCTTTGAGTTTTTCCTTTTCAGCCTCATCTATTCTATTGGCATCCGTAATGTACGCTACATCCTTAATTCGGTAGCCAAATACGGGAAGCTTGTAATGCCATACTTGTATTGGTACCACTTCGATATCGCCTACCATAAAAGGCTTATTCTGAATAATGTTGGCTTGTATTTTTGGAATTCCAGGATAAGAATACTGGTCGTCAAAAATGTATTTGTATTCCTGCTTTAGTGATTCATGTACCTGCTCTGTGCAGTACATCGGCATGTGCGCTTTGGTTCTGAAATTAAACGCTCTAACATCGTCTAAACCCGCAACATGATCTTTGTGTTCGTGCGTAAAAAGTATCGCACTGACATCCTTTACTTTTGCCCGCAACATTTGTTGACGAAAATCAGGCCCAGTATCAAACACGATAGTCGATTGATTAAGTTCTATCATTGCAGCGGTTCTCAAGCGTTGATCTTTCGTATCCTCAGACTGACAGACCTCACATTCACAACCGATTACGGGCACACCTTGTGAAGTTCCGGTACCCAGAAAGGTAAGCTTCATGCGTTCTCTTTTACGGAAAGTAGCTCTTTTACTGCCGCGACTGTATAGTCTATCTCAGCATCAGTAGTAAATCGACTAAATGAAAATCGAACAGATGTGCACGATGTAGAAGAACCAATAGCCGTTAACACATGAGACCCTTTACTTGCTCCTGATGAACAGGCGCTTCCTCCAGAAGCAGCAATTCCTTTTAAATCCAGTGAAAACAAAAACATTTTGGTATTCTCAGTTTCTGGCAAGCAGACATTTAAAACCGTATATAAACTTCCTTTATCTGAGGTGTCACCATTAAATGCAATTGAAGGAAAATGTGCTTCTAATTCCGCTTTCATACGATTCTTCAATCCCCTAACATGTTGAATGTGTTCATCCAAGTCTGCATAGGCCAAATCAAAGGCTTTTCCTAATCCAACAATTCCATATAGATTTTCAGTACCTCCTCGGAGCTGGCGTTCCTGGCCACCACCCTGAATCATTGAACGCAATTTCAGTTCTTTTCTAACGTATAAAAATCCTACGCCTTTAGGTCCATGAAACTTGTGCGCTGCACAGGTAATGAAATCTATCGGAAGTTCTTGCAAATCAAATGGATAATGCCCCATAGTTTGCACCGTGTCTGAATGTAACAAGGCGCCATGTGCTTTACAAATGGTTCCTATTTCGTTTAAATCAATCAACGTACCTATTTCATTGTTCGCATGCATCAGCGATACAATGGTTGATATATCTTCTTTTAACAATAACGCAAGATGTTCTGATTTGGGTCGCCCAACTTCATCTAAATCTAAATACTCTACCACCACACCAAATTGCTGCTTAAGAAGCTCCGCAGACTCAATTACAGCTTTGTGTTCCGTAGGTGAAGTAATGATTCTTTTTACTCCCAAATCTCTTACGGCACATTTTAAGGCCATGTTATCGGCCTCTGTACCACCGGAGGTAAAATACAATTCTGATGGCTGGCAATTGATGTGACTAGCAATGGACTTCCTTGCCTTTTCAATTGCCGTTTTGGTTTTTCTGCCAAAAGCATGTGTGGAGGATGGATTTCCGAAATTCTCTGTCATGAAAGGAAGCATGGCTTCCAGTACTTCCGGATCCATTGGCGTGGTAGCCGCATTATCGAGGTAAACTTTCATTGTACTTAGTTATAATGACAAAAGTAAGAACATCACAACAAGAATGTGCAATCAAGCGAAACAAATTGTTTGGATTCCTATCAAAAGGCCATCCATTTGCGCTGCCCAGTAATCAGATTGGACCATAACTTAGATCAAATCATTAATGTCTTTTTTTATCCGTTCCGCCAACTCATTCGCTTTTTCAATCGTACTGCTTTCAGAATATATTCTAATGATTGGTTCGGTATTCGATTTTCGCAAGTGCACCCATTCGGAATCAAATTCAATTTTCACTCCATCCGTATCATTTACAGGCAGGTGTGCATACTTTGATTTCATGCTCAGCAAAATTTTGTCAACATCAATTTGAGGCGTTAGCTGAATCTTGTTTTTTGAAATGTGGTATTCAGGATAGCTCGCTTTTAACTCAGAACACGACTTACCCGACGTTGCCAAATGCGAAAGAAAAAAAGCAATACCTACCAGCGCATCGCGTCCGTAGTGCAGTCCTGGGTAAATCACACCGCCATTACCTTCCCCACCTATAATGGCATTAGTAGCCTTCATTTGATCCACTACATTAACTTCGCCCACGGCAGATGCTGAGTAAGATCCACCGTGCTTTTCCGTTACATCTCTCAATGCTCGGGTGGATGACAAATTAGAAACCGTATTACCGGGCGTTTGTGATAATATATAGTCTGCAACAGCAACCAAGGTGTATTCCTCTCCAAACATACTTCCATCTTCACACACCATAGCTAAACGATCGACATCAGGATCAACTACAAATCCAACATCGGCACCTTCAGATCTTATTTTGTCTGCTATTGCTGTTAAATTTTCAGGCAAAGGCTCCGGGTTGTGCGGAAAATGCCCTGTTGGTTCGCAATATAGCTCAACGACCTTGTCAACTCCTAACGCTTTCAAAAGCGCTGGAATAAAAATCCCTCCAGAAGAATTAACGCAATCACAAACTACTTTAAAATTGGCATTACGAATCGCATCAACGTTCACTCCATCCAAAGCCAACACCGCATCGATGTGCTTTTGCATGTAGGAAGTGTTTTCTTCTAAAGCCCCTAACTCATCTACCTCTACAAAAGAATAGTGATCGTTTTCCGCATTTTCCAATACAATTGCGCCTTCTTCAGCCGAAATAAATTCCCCTTTGTGATTTAGCAATTTTAATGCATTCCATTCTTTCGGATTATGACTTGCTGTTAAAATAATACCACCATCAGCACCTTCCATAGGTACAGCCACTTCCACCGTTGGTGTCGTGGACAAGCCCAAATCAATCACATCAATACCCAACCCTTGCAATGTAGCTATCACAAGCTGATTCAGCATTGGGCCAGATATTCTTGCATCTCGGCCAACGACTACTTTCACTTTGTTTTTAGCAGAATGAGTCTTCAGCCAGGTACCGTACGCTGCTGAAAATTTAACCGCATCTAAGGGAGTTAACCCCTCGCCAACAGCACCGCCGATAGTTCCCCGGATGCCTGAAATTGATTTAATTAATGTCATTGAATGTTAAATAAGTTGGGGCAAATATACTATTCTAGCCCTTTAGTAAAGACAAAAATACAGTTGAAAATAAATAGAATAAAATTGCACAAAATACTGTTAGTTTCTTTGTGAATAAGCTAATCACTTTCGCATGTTTAACAAGGTAATATTGCTATCTTTGTATTAAGAGTTGGAGCCTATGTACGAGGAACAGGGAAGTTTTTTTGAGGAGGATTACAATGGTCATGTCGAACGTTTTGAAGAAATGCTCAAAAAGAACGAGTCTTACTTCTTCGACGTAGATGTATTTGAATACCTCGCGGAACACTATCTGGAAGATGGCAATTTAAGATTGGCGCTCAAAGCACTAGAAATTGGAATCTCTCAACATCCGAGTTCTGCCATTATCATTTTAAGGAAAGCCCAGCTTCACACCTCCACAGGTCGGATTCGATCAGGTCACGAATTACTCAATCATGCCGAGGCACTGGATCCGGAAAACGATGAAATTTATTTAACAAGAGCTAGCTTATTCAGCCAAGAACACAAGCACGAAGAAGCCATCAAGAATTATCTAATTGCCATTGACTTAGCTGATCCCGAGAGTTTAGATGAATTGTATTTAGATTTGGCTTTTGAATATGAAAACATAGAGAATTATGACCAGGCCATTAAGGCATTAAAAAACGCCTTAATTATCAATCCCGACAATGAAGGCTCATTGTATGAAATAGGTTATTGTTACGAACAAGGAAACAAACTAGAAGCGTGTGTTTCATTTTGCAAAGAATTCTTAGACAATCACCCCTATTCTTTTACGGCTTGGTACATTATGGGAAATGCCTTCAGCCGAATGGAAAAATACGATCAAGCCATCACTTCCTACGACTATTGCGTAATTATTAAAGAAGGGTTTTCATCGGCTTATTTCAATCAGGCTAACTGTCATGTTCAATTGGAAGAATATGATGCTGCAGTGTCACTTTATCTCAAAACATTTGACTACGAAACTCCTCAGGCGATTACCCATGTGTACATCGCAGAATGCTTTGAAAAATTAAACAACAACGAAAAAGCACTTACGCATTACAACAAAGCGATTGAGTTGGATGCAGAATTAAGCGATGCATGGTTTGGCAAAGCCATTGTAAAAGACAGAATGGAGAAAACCACAGAAAGTGTTGATCTCCTTTTAAATGCCATTCAGCTCGACGAAAAAAATGCAGAATATTGGCATGTACTTGGTGAAGCATTTGAAAAACTAGACCGCTACGATGAGGCACTAAACTGCTACCAAAAAGTAGTTGATATTGAACCGGAAAACATAGATGCCTGGCTTGACTTAAGCAACGTGCTCACCGAAATCGATTCAATCGAAAAAGCGACTGAAGTCATTCACCGTGCATTAAGTATCAACAAGAACAACGAAGAATTAATGTACCGACTTGTTGCTTATTTGCTGCAAGTTGGCAATGATAAAAAAGCCCAAGACCAGCTTCAAGCAGCACTTACCAAGAATTACGATGCGCATGAAAAATTATTCAACTATTTTCCTGAAGCAAAGAATTTCAATGAGGTATTAAAACTGATTGAATCATTCAAAAACTAGCATGAATTTTAAATTAACACACATCCCAAAACGTCCAGAAAAGCCGAGAGAAAAGGGCCTCACCATGGTGATGGACAAGGGTTTAAGCTTGCGCCAAGCCGAAGACCTTATAAGCAGTTCAAAAGAACAAATCGATTTGCTTAAACTTGGATTTGGAACTTCCTTTGTCACGAACAATCTTGCCGAAAAAATAAAACTTTATCAATCCGCTAACATAGAAGTTTATCCTGGAGGCACACTGTTTGAAGCCTTTATTGCTAGAAAAAAATTCGGAGATTTTAGAAAATTCCTAGACCAATACCATTTAGAAATGTGCGAAGTGTCTGACGGATCAATTGTCTTAGATCACAAAGAAAAATGCGACTATATTTCTAAATTGGCGAAAACGAAAACAGTGCTCAGTGAGGTAGGTTCAAAAGAGCAAGGCATCTTAATCAGCCCTGGAAAATGGATTAAAATGATGCAAAACGAGCTGGAAGCAGGCTCGTGGAAAGTTATTGCCGAAGGTCGCGAGAGTGGATCCGTAGGAATCTTCAGACCGAACGGTTCTCCGCATACGATTTTAATTAATAAAATAATTGCAAAAATTGACGCCGATAAAATTCTTTGGGAAGCACCTGGAAAAAAGCAACAGGTTTGGTTCATTAATCTGTTTGGAGCAAACGTAAATTTAGGGAACATCGCACCAAACGACGTGATCCCATTAGAATGCCTGCGGCTTGGTCTTAGAGGGGATACATTTTTCAACTATTTACCCGATAATATTATAGAAGACCTTCAAAATCCTGAGGGTGATATGGCGAAAGCAAGAAAAGCCATCAAAAATTCTAACTGATGAAGTGTATAAGTGTACAAGACCTGAATAACTGGAGAACCAACGAACATCCACACCAGCTAATCGACATTAGAGAAGATCATGAAATCGATATTGTTCACATTAATGGTGAACGAATAAAAATGGCTGAAATCCTCGACAATTTAGATAAAATCAAGAAAGACATTGATGTCGTTATTCATTGCAGAAGTGGAGCCAGAAGCGGAGCGGTTGTACTTGAATTAGATAGATTAGGCTACACCAAGGTGCATAACCTAACAGGTGGAATTCTGGCTTGGGCAAATGAGATTGATTTGTCTCTTCAATCGTACTAATGAAACAGGTCAAAACGCACCTATCTGTCTTTCTTAAAGGCATAGCCATGGGAGCCGCTGATGTTGTACCTGGTGTTTCCGGAGGAACCATTGCCTTCATAACTGGAATTTACGAAACCCTACTAGACGCTATTAATGGTGTCAATTTAAGCCTATTAAAAACGCTTAAAAACGAAGGATTATCGGCAGCATGGAAAAGTTTCAACGGTAATTTTTTAGTCGCCCTGTTTGCTGGAATTGGTTTTAGCCTTTTAGGATTAGCCCAAGCCATTGAATGGCTGCTAGAAAACGAACCCATTAAACTATGGGCATTTTTCTTTGGACTTGTTCTCGCCAGTATTATTTACATTGGAAAACAACTTGAAAAATGGGGCCCTGGAGTATTCTTGTGTCTTTTAATCGGAACGGCAGCTGCATACTCCGTCACTATGCTCCCTCCTATTGGAAATTCAAGTGAGCCTTTGTACCTTTTCATGTGTGGTATGATAGCAATTTGCGCCATGATTTTACCAGGGATTTCAGGCAGCTTCATACTGCTTTTACTTGGCGCATACCAACCTGTAATTGAAGCTCTTTCTGAAAGAAATTTCTCCCTACTTGCTGTTGTTGGCTCGGGTTGCGTCGTTGGTCTACTGTTATTTTCCAGGTTTCTAAAATGGTTATTTGTCAAATTCAAGAACTTAACCATTGCCGTATTAACTGGATTTTTAATTGGCTCTTTAAATAAAATATGGCCCTGGAAAAAAGTCGAGCAAATATTTGTAAAACATCCAGGCACTGACAATGAAAAAATTCAGTCGGTCCTTGAATTCAGTGTCTTACCCAGTTCTGAATACAAAACCATCGCGACTTACAGTGAAAGTGGTGAAGTGCTCACCTATTCTAATCAAGACCCTCAGCTATTTTGGGCTTTAGGATTGGTTATTGTTGGTTTTAGTATTATTTTCATTTTAGAGTTTGTTGCCACCAAATTGAAAAAAAATGTGTGAACAGACCTATGGGCTAATCGGCAAGTCTTTGTCTCATTCCTTTTCTAAAGATTACTTCACTGAAAAATTTGCCTCACTAAACCTACCTCATAAATACCTTAATTTTGAACTGGATTCAATCCATGACTTGAAGGATTTAGTTAAAACAAATAAAAAATTGATAGGCCTAAATGTTACCCTTCCATTTAAGGAATCAGTTATCCCGTATCTTGATGAAATTGATCCAATAGCAGCTGAAATCGGAGCAGTTAACACCATATTGATAACAGACGGAAAACTAAAAGGATTCAACACAGACACATTTGGATTCAAGCAATTAATCAAACCTTTTTTTAAAGGGCACCATGAACGTGCACTTATCCTGGGCAGTGGTGGAGCGTCAAAAGCCGTAAAACACGTGCTAGATGAGTTAGGCGTAGAATCCATTATTATTTCCAGAAATCCCGACAAAGCACAACTTAATTACAAACTACTGAACAAACACATTCTAAACGCGTATTTGCTTATTATAAACACTACACCATTGGGCATGTACCCAACAGTTAATGCCTACCCCGACATTCCTTACGAACTACTTACAGAACGGCATTTATTAATTGATTTGATTTACAACCCCAGCAAAACAGCATTTATGAAAAAAGGAATTACCCAAAATGCAACCGTAATTAATGGGAAAACCATGCTTCAGCAACAAGCAGAAAAATCTTGGTCCATTTGGCAATAGAAAAAATTAAAGCGCAATATTAATATTGCGCTTTAACTGCATGTATCACCATTTATTTCGTCTGATTTTAACTTGAAGCAATAGCACTATGCAGTACTTCATCGATTTCGTTATTCACGATATCCGATTGCTTTTTATTCAAATCAAAATAATTCCCATTACGATCCAGCCGAATAAATGCTGATGGAAAATCCATGATGTCCTCAATTTCCTTTAACTCAGGATGTGCTGTGAGTGAATACATTTGAACAGTTAGTACCAATGTTGGTATTTCCTCCAGGGACTCACCCAATTTTGGCGCCGAAAATGCAATCCGTTTGGTGTAATGATCAATTGCCTCAAATTCGAGCATAACATCAATATCAGCAGGAATTTTATATTGAAATTTTCCATTCACTATCTGCTGAGAAAACAACAATTTGCCATTATTATAAACATTCATTTTAACGTGCTTTACTTTGTCGTATTCATTGATCACATGGCCTTTTATGAGGATGTTTGTTTCGTGGTGAATAGTTGTAGCAGCATGCACTATGGCAGGCATTAATGAAGCAAGTAAAAATGTGAAAGATAAAGTGTATAGATTTTTCATAATAATAGGATTTAAGGGGTTACTGTCTGGTATAATTTTACCCCATCATCCAATACTTTGTTATTGACTCTTTCCGAAATAGACATTTCATTTTCCGAAAACAAAAAGAAAAAAGACCGTCAATTTGACGGTCTTAACTTAAAAAACAAAATAATTGAAAAACAGTGTTTTGACCCATACGAAAATCGACTTTATCAAAACGAAGATGTCGCTATATTTCCAATCAATGGACCATATAGTAACATTTATTTACTTGTTGCGACGGCATTACCAATCAATTACAGCCAACTTACTATCGCTGTAATTAACATTTGGTAATAATTTAACGATCTCGTCGTTGATCACCTTGCTAAACGCTTCATTCTTATCATAATGCACACCAGCCCTATCGTACGTAACAAATGCCGAAGGGAAATCCAACATGTCTTCTACCGCAGCTAGCTGTGGGTACATCTTTTTTGAAAGTACCGACATCTGCAGCGACAATACGGGGCCATCTCCTAATCTGGCCTTTGAATTAGAACTAACTGCAATTCTTTTAGAATAATAGCCATCAGCCACAACCTCAATCATGACATCAGAATTATAGGGAACAGTATATCTAAACTTTCCATTTTCGACATGATATGTATAGATTATTTTACCGTGCTCCATCACATTCAAATCATATGTTTTCAACTTACCTTCAAGACCAACAACTTCTCCTTTAATAGTAAGTTGGAGCGCAGTTAAATCAACGTTGCCTCCCTGACAAAAAATACGAGATGCTGAGCTTGAGAAGCAAATGATTAAAATAGATGTAATAATAATGTTTTTCATACTGTGTAATCTTGTGAACTACTAATCGAAAGAAACATTGATTAGGAGTGCACGAACTAATTACAAGCATTAAGCCCTACTACTTAAACATCTGAAAAAGAATGGATTATGAAAATTGAATCGACACATTTATTCCCATAATGGGAAGCTGTTTCCTTTTAAGAAACTAATGTGTCAAAAAAAGACAGGGCGAATTTATCTAAATCAATCCCCATTTTCTAACAGAAAAGTCTAAATTTTTCTGCAATACCTGCATCATCTGAAAATAATCTCTCCTTAAAAACTTTAAAGCATCTCTCTTTCTCACGTAATAAGGAAATGGCTTTTCCAACTGCACAAAATCACAATCTAAAACACACAATCCAGACTGATGTGAATTCATTGATTTAAATTCAATTTCATACGGATCCAACACATGAAAATGTTGAATATCAGCAACCACAACCTCTAGCGAATCATTGAGGAGCACACCGCTAAATTCTCTCTGCTTTACTTTATTTGATTGATGCGCATAGAAAAAATAATACTGAGAAAAGTGGTAATTCGC
>CAJQPO010000089.1 GCA_905480225.1 uncultured Flavobacteriales bacterium
GAATGGGAATGGGAATGGGTTTTGCGATGGCTAATCAAATGGGACAACAACTGTCTCCTAACCCAAGCAGCGCTCCTCAAGCTAAACAACAAAAAGCACCGCCACCAATACCACCGACACTTTCGTTTCATGCAGTAATTAACGGAGCTCAAGCTGGACCTTTTGACATGAACACCATTAAAGAAATGATTTCCACCAATCAATTAACGAAAGAGACATTGGTATGGAGGGAAGGAATGGCTGCATGGTCAAGCGCCGAAAGTATTACTGAACTTAAAAGTGCATTTGGAAGCGTTCCACCACCATTACCACCTCAGTAAATATGGAAGAAATCAATGAAGTTAGTAGCGTCGCATTCAACTGTTCCGACTGCGGTGCAAACTGCACGTATAAACCGGGCACTCAAAACATTACATGCCAATATTGTGGGGCTAAAAATGAAATCGCTGAGTCCAGTCAAGTCGTTGAAGAACAAGATTTTCACGAAGGCCTATCAAGCTTAAGTAACCAGGAACCTCTTTTAGAAAAGTTTGTTGACTGTAACGCTTGCGGCGCTTCCTCCTCGATAGATCCTCAGGTAACTGCTGCCAACTGCCCGTATTGTGCAGCACCTTTTGTCACAACAGAAGCATATGAAACGAATGGCATATTACCAAAGTCCTTAATTCCTTTTCAAATAGACATAAAACAAGCGCAATTAAATTTTAAAAATTGGATACAAAAATCATGGTTTACACCGAATGATCTAAAAAAAGCCAGCCTTAATTTTGAAAAATTTAAAGGTATTTATATCCCGTACTGGACATATGATGCAAATTACGATTGTGAATATACAGGAATGCGAGGAGAACACTACTATGTTACTAAAACAGTTAAAATTGGAAACAAGACTACTACGCGGCAAGTGAAGAAAACAAGATGGTCTTCAGCTTCTGGTAATGTTAGTGGATTTCACAATGATTTACTAGTGATCGGCTCTACTTCTCTACCCACCAAATACGTGCACAAACTCGAGCCATGGGACCTTTCAAAACTCACTCCTTACGATAAAAACTACCTTAGCGGCTTCACGGTAGAGCGATACAAAGTTGAATTAGAAGAAGGTTTTGAAACTGCGAAAGAAATGGGCAAGGCTACAATTAAAAACAAAATCAATATTGACATAGGTGGAGATGTTCAGCGAATTCAGACAATGAATACAGACTACTCCAACATCACCTACAAACACCTTTTGTTACCGCTTTATGTTTGCGCCTACCACTTCAAAGGTGAAGTTTTTCAATTCTTAGTAAATGCACAAACTGGCGAAGTACAAGGCGAAAGACCAAAAAGCTGGATTAAAATTGCTTTAGCAATTACCACGGGACTAATACTAGTCGCGGCTATACTATGGATTTTGCAATATTATTCTTAACAAAGCTTTAATAACTAACAACATCCATCATTAGTTAACCATCTAGATTTCTGCAAAATATGTGAAATTTGATTGACGTTACTACTATTAATATGGATAACTATTTTTTGATATCTATTCGAAGTTTTTCAATTTGTACCCGAGAAAAAATTGAAATAATGAGCGAAGATCAAATACGAATAAGGATTACAGAATTGAAAAAACAACTAACCGGAAATTTATTACAAGACGGCGAAATTCAACAAGCCATTTATGATTTTAAGAAAAAATTAAAACCAGAGATTGAACAAAATCCGAGCCTAGACGATTTTGACGACGAAGGATGTCTAATGTGCGGAGGATAAGACTATTAACACACCTCAAAAGGAAATTTCTCCTTTTCCAAACCGTAAATCAGTAAAAAAAGTCGCAATAAATTGCGACTTTTTTTAATTTAACACCAATTCATGCTGCCCAATAATTTCGGATTCTAATATTTTTAAAGAATTAGAATAATTCAGAACAGAAGCTACAACACTTGGTCGCAACCCTCTATTCTTATCCATTTTTCCAAGTAACGATTTTCTAAGTTCCTCTTCTTGTTTTAAAAAATTGGTCAGTTCTTTTTTGAGAGTAGAAGCTTTCTTCATAGGCTTTAATATTCTTTAGTTTAATTGTCATTTCTGTAAGAACGACCACTAAAAATTATTATTGCCTAAACTTTAAAATTAATACGAGGTAAGCATGATGTCGTTTTCTTTTATCAGTTTTCTGAGATTAATCAATGCATATCGCATTCGACCCAAAGCAGTATTGATACTTACTCCTGTAGAATCAGCAATATCTTTAAAACTCATACCCATAAAATGCCGCATCTTAACCACCTCTTTCTGCTCATCTGGCAGCAAATCAACTAACTTCCTTACATCAGCATGAATCTGCTCTTCTACAATTACATCTTCCACATTCAAATCAACCAACTTAATTACTTGAAAGATGTCAAAATCATCATTATCGTCACCGTGCTTTTTCTTTTTACCAACCATAGGCATTTTTGATGACTTCCTAAAGTGATCAATCACAAGATTATGAGCAATTCTCATTACCCAGGGAAGAAACTTCCCCTCATCATTGTATTTACCCTTTTTTAGTGTATTGATTACTTTTACAAAAGTGTCTTGGAAAACATCATTGGACAAATCAGCATCCTTAACCATCATAAAGATGTAATTGTAAACCCGATCTTGATGTCTTTTTAGTAAGATTTCGAAAGATTCTTCATTACCACTTAAATAACTCTGTATAAGATCTTTTTCTTGAATATTCGTATTCATAGTTCTACTCTTTTCTTGCCGCAAAAGCAGCATGTTAAACAATCGTTTCTTAGTTTAAGAGTAGACTTTTTTCTATACGTGTATTTTTAGAGTTATGTAAATAACGATTCTTTGGTGCTATATGTTACAATACAACAGAATCTATTTATAGGTTACTAATGTAAGCAAATTAGAGGATAAACCATTATAATTTGATTATTTTTGCGCCCTGCAATTTAACTAACGGTAATTTATTGATGGCAAACGGGCTCAAAAAAAAGGAAAGTATCAAGACACACATCCTTATTCAAGGAGCAAAAGTCCATAATCTTAAAAATATTGATGTTTCGATACCACGAAATAAAATGATCGTAATTACAGGGCTATCGGGCTCTGGTAAATCTACGCTTGCTTTCGATACATTATACGCAGAAGGACAAAGGAGATACGTGGAGAGTCTCTCATCATATGCCAGGCAGTTTATGGGTCGATTTGACAAACCCAATGTAGACAGTATCAAAGGAATTTCTCCAGCAATAGCTATCGAGCAAAAAGTAATTACCCGAAATCCAAGATCAACAGTTGGCACAACTACAGAAATATATGACTATTTAAAGCTGCTTTATGCTCGTATTGGCAAGACCATCTCCCCTATTTCCAATGAAGTTGTTCAAAAACACACCGTAACCGATGTAGTAAACTACATCAACACTTTCGAGGATAGTAAAAAATTTTTAATCCTATCACGAATTATCCTTCCTAAAGACCGTTTAATGGATAAACACCTATCGATTTTGTTGGATCAAGGTTACACCAGAATTAAATTGGGAAATAAAATTGAAAAAATTGAGAAAGTATTACAAACTAATAATTCATTTAATGGAGCCCTCTTTTTAGTCATTGACAGATGTGTCGTAGAAAAAAATAAGGATAGCAACAATGCTCGAATTGCAGATTCTCTTCAAAATGCATTCAATGAGGGTGGTGGCGAATGTACGATTGAATTTTCTGACGAAGTCGACAAAATCATATTCTCGAATAAGTTTGAAAAAGATGGAATTACATTTCACGAGCCTTCTCTTAATTTTTTCAGCTTCAATAATCCCTTAGGCGCATGTCAAAAATGTGAAGGTTACGGTAAGATTTTAGGCATCGATGGAGACCTTGTAATTCCTAACAAGAACCTCTCTGTTTTTGAAGATGCCATTGTCTGTTGGCGGGGAGAAAAAATGAGTGAATGGAAAAAAGAACTTATTATGAACGCAGATAAGTTTGACTTTCCGATCCACCGTCCTGTTTACGATTTGTCTCCTGAACAAATTGAAGTCTTATGGACAGGTAATAAATATTTTAGCGGATTGCACTCATTTTTTCAATATGTTGAAAGTCAATCGTATAAAATTCAATACCGCGTTCTACTCAGCCGATATAGAGGCAAAACAGTCTGCACTGAATGTAAAGGGAGCCGCTTACGAAAAGATACCAACTACGTAAAAATTGCTACCAAGTCCATTTCGGAAATTACCAGCATGAATATTAAATCAGCTCAAAAATTC
The DNA here is from genome assembly GCA_905480225.1 of uncultured Flavobacteriales bacterium. GTDB lineage: Bacteria > Bacteroidota > Bacteroidia > Flavobacteriales_D > Parvicellaceae > UBA10066. Next base: position 4,263 of record CAJQPO010000089.1, read on the forward strand.
TTTTCGGAGCTCAAATTGAGTGATCATGACTCTGCGATAGCAAAAAGAATTCTGATTGACATCAATAATAGACTTAATTTCTTAACCAATGTTGGATTGGAATACCTTTCGCTGAATCGACTTTCCAATACATTATCTGGAGGCGAATCCCAGCGCATTAATTTAGCCACTTCGTTAGGTAGCTCCTTAGTTGGATCCATGTATATACTTGATGAGCCGAGTATAGGCCTTCACCCGAGAGATACAGGCAAATTAATTGATGTATTAAAATCGTTGAGAGATCTTGGAAACACAGTCATAATAGTTGAGCACGAAGAAGAAGTAATGGACGCCGCAGACGAAATAATAGATATGGGACCTCTTGCAGGAAGTTTTGGTGGGGAAGTCGTGTTTCAAGGCACCCATAACCAGCTATTGGATGGTAACGACAGCTTAACAGCTCAATATTTATCAAAAAAAATGAATATCCCTGTTCCTTTAAACCGGAGAAAATGGAATCATTCGATCATTATCAAAGGTGCAAGAGAAAACAACCTTAAAGGAATTGATGTTAGGATACCTTTGAATATACTAACGTGTATCACCGGAGTTTCTGGAAGTGGTAAATCGTCTTTAGTAAAAAAACTTCTCTACCCGTCTTTAGCAAAAATGTTAGGCAGTTACAACAACAAGACAGGAGATTTAGACAGAATTGAAGGAGATTTAAATCAAATTCAGCAAGTCGAATACATTGACCAAAATCCTATTGGGAAATCATCCAGATCAAACCCTGTGACCTACGTTAAAGCTTATGATGACATTAGAGGACTTTTCGCAGAACAACAATTATCTAAAATAAGTGGATACAAGGCGAAACATTTCTCATTCAATGTTGAAGGAGGTCGGTGTGACGAATGCGAAGGAGAAGGATACGTTACAATTGAGATGCAATTCATGGCTGACGTTAAATTGAAGTGTGATAATTGTGATGGTAAAAGATTTAAAGATGAGATTTTAGAAGTTAGGTATCGCGAAAAAAATATTGCTGACATTCTAGAAATGTCTATTCAAGAAGCGGTAGACTTTTTTATTGATGGAACAAAATCTTCGGAAAAAAGAATTGTAGAAAAAATAATGCCACTGGCAGAAATTGGGCTCGGTTATGTGCAAATGGGACAATCCTCAAGCACCATTTCAGGAGGCGAAGCTCAAAGAGTTAAATTGGCCTCTTTTTTAAGCAAGGGAGTGTCTCAAAATAATACGCTATTTATCTTTGACGAACCCACAACAGGACTTCACTTTCACGACATTTCTAAACTGCTTCACGCTTTTAACGCTTTAATTGCTAATGGTCACACCATTGTTGTTATTGAACACAATGTTGAAGTTATTAAAAATGCCGACTGGCTCATTGACCTTGGTCCTGAAGGAGGTGAAGATGGTGGATATTTGTTATTTGAAGGAGAACCTGAAGACCTTTTAAAATGTAAAAAGAGTTATACCGCGAAGTACCTATCGGACAAACTTACGAATGTAACTTGAGCATAATCAATCATTCACTATCCGCATCAATACTTGATGAATTTAGATACTTGAACCATTCCTCCATCAATTATTCTAGCAAAATAAATTCCCGATTCAAGCTTCCCTATAGACAATTCCCTCCTGTTCAAATTAAATTTATCATTAGTGAAGGACTCCGAAAGAACTAATTTCCCCGTTTCATTGAGGACTTCTACATCCACCACGTCCTGTTTAAAACCATAAAAATTCACTTTTAATTTGTCGGAAGCAGGATTTGGATGGATAGCAAGCGTTTTTGTTTGCTTTTCCTCTTCTACACTATTAGCGTACGAAATATAAAAGCTATGTTCAAAGAATCCTCCAAAGTCTGGGTTTGCAATTAACTTAATTGCCCCGTTTACCCTAATTCGAAAATAGCCAACACCTTGGTCAGGATTGGCCCACCAAGAAATTCCGTCATTACCACTGTTGGGGGTGGTTGTGCTAACCGTATCTAAATAACGAATCTTATAGCATCCTGCACTTAAAAAAATTGAATCCGAATAGGTCCCTGGGGCTAACCCTGTTCTTGAAAAAACAACATTTCCAGTTTCATCGTAAATTTCAAAATAGTTTTCGTGTGCATAGGTATTCATGCGGTATTGTAAAACCAATGCGCCAGAATAAATTGGATACGTTTCAATCTTGGACAAATAGGTATCATTATCTGGATTTTGATCCATAAAAAGATTTGGATTAGCAACAGATACTTCAAAAACCGTTTGTACGCCAGATGTATCCCAGAAATCCGGCGCGGATGTCGGCAACATGACCTCTTCCGTTTCCAGAAAACCCAATGAACCAGTCCAACTATACGTTTGGGCAACCGAGCCTTGCAAATTATAACTGATATTCACGGAAGTCAATGTTGCAGAACCCCGATTTTGCAAGACGACAATTGGTTGCGAACAAATAGGGTTATACTTTTCATGTTCGATTTTTTGTGATGGCCTAATCACGTCTACTACAGATGCATCCAACAAGAAATTAGGTGCACCGTAAGAAACCAACTGATTGTTGACTATATAATTACTCGTTCCGGATGCCGTAGTTACGCCGTAATCAATCTCTATGGGCATTCCAGGAGTTACTAAAGAAGAAATAGCGGTACGCTGCATATCCGAAGCCATCCCAGGACACCATCCTGCACGATCGTATATCCAAGTACCACCTTGATCAATTATTGGATTTTCTGCACATTCTTTCCAGACTTCCCAAAACAATTCATTCGGTCCACCTGCAGCATTTATAAAATGATTCCGGGGAATAAACTCTCCTTCTTGGCCATGTCCGGTAATGACCGTTCTAATCTCAAAGTCTGTTGCAGAAGCACTAGTTGGCACCATTCTCGGTTCATAAACATTATCGGCCATTATTGAGGCGTATCCATTCGACCGTACCGGCCAAATTTGATTAATGTCGATTACATCTCTTGCAGGTGTTCCTTTGATGTATAAAAATTTAATATCTAATTCCTCTTGGTTCTGACCTCCTCTTTCAATAGACATGCGTCTGGGCCCCTTCAAAATAGGTGTAAAATCCGTTACATCAAAAGTGAAAGTTTTTCCTTCAGAACCTAAATCCAAACCAATACCATACGGCGTTACCAATGACATAATCTCAAATTTCATCGGATATTTATTATAGTAATTTAGGTCGGTAATCGTTAGGGAATTGTCTATAGAAGCCGGTAATGTTCCAACTTGTATTCCTGACTCATCATATACCGGCATAGGACCAGCCAGCCAATAATAATTAGTGCTTAGCAAAGATAAATCCGTTCCAATAACGGCATATTCTTCAACCTGATTCGGCATGTTTTCCAATGAATCTAATACCGCAGTTGTATCAAATACACTTGTGTAAACTCCTTGAATGAAATCCATTTGTGGCCTATCATTCAACAATGTGAAATTCATAAATAAGTCTTTTCCATTCTTAAGTCTCCAATAGGGAGTGCTCACAAAGGAACCATTAGCCAGGCCTACTTCATCGGTTGTTGAGCTACCTGCGCCATCATCAAACTTATGGTATGTAACCAAATTGGAATAGCTGGGGTGTGTAGAATCAATGCTTTTGTGCATCCAAGATGCGATCTCAGCTCCGCTCAATTCCTTGTCCCAAATTCGAAATTCATCTATTTTACCAAAGTATTTAAGACTCGAACTGGTTATTGCACCTCCAATATTTAGTTCTTGCAAATCTATTGCCTTCGTTTTACCAGATCCAGATAACCACTGAACACCATTCAGATATATCCTCATAATTCCAGTGCTGGTATTTTTCGTGAATGAAAAATGATTCCATTTGCCTTTGAAGTCTGCAGCATTAGCCGCATTATCTATTCGATCGTAACCACTGCCATCGTTACCACAATCCCAATATATTCTTGAGTTGCTCCAAGGCAAATGCACATTTAGTTGTCTATTGTTTGACGCGTCTCTACCCTCAACTATCGTAGAGTTTGCAGGCATTACAGATGTATCTCCATAACACCAAAAAGAAATCGTTATTTCGTTTGTTACCGTTGGCATCGGATCACCAATATGAACTAATTGACCGCCATTAAATTCTAAACAATGATCAACTCCCGTATTTGCTAATCCAACACCAGAAACACCATAATTATCCGAGGTTACCACCGAGCTAGATCCTGAGGACTGGTCGTAGCTTAACTCAATAATAATATTGGATACTCCATCCCAATAAAAAGGACTATGAAAATTGAATTGGTGTTGACCAACACTAGAAAAAGAAGTATTCAAGTAGTAAACATTGGTGAATTCATCGAGCTCAAGCGTATCTGGATGTAAATTGACAAGGTTGGATTCTTTCACGTTTATTCGGAGATTATTAATCACTGATCCCAAAGAAGTCAAATCAAGTTTCAAACCCGTTAAGTCTCCTGCAGCTAATCCGCTGCTAATTAACTCTGCTGCAGAATACAAGTATTGTGTGCGAGCTAATCCTGTTGACATATCAAAAGGGTACGGACTAGTACTTGCACCAGTTCCTAAAATACCAAAAACTTCAGCAGTTGTATCAGTGTACTGCGTACTTATTTGATTGCTTTGATAATAGGTGAAAGTTGGATTGATGGAATAATCGTAGGTTGTTCCTGAAAAATCCGAAATAACATAATTGGGTGCAGAAGCCATTAACGAATCCGTTCTACTCGAATCTGTTACGTACGTGTTACAGCTATAATCCCATTCTCCGCAGCCCGCATTTGGGGCACCTCCACTAGAAACCACTGCGTTCTTACAACGCATATTGTATAGCATTAAGATTTTTTCGTAAGTTTCGCCAGGCACATCTGGGAAATCGAACACATAATTTCTGCCCGATGAATCCCATGTTAATGTCTGAAAAACAACA
>CAJQPO010000090.1 GCA_905480225.1 uncultured Flavobacteriales bacterium
CTCTGAAGGAAGAAAGCAATAAAGTCCCCAGGCACCTTCATAAATAGTGCTGTCTGGTCCTTGATATGTATCGTAATAAGCGACCCTAATCGGATTGTAGATGTCGCTGATATCATAAATCTGTAATCCGTCATAATAATATGAAATGTACAAGAGGTCATCTTTGATCATCAGGTTGTGAGCCATCGTACTGTCAAATGTGTTGGGTTTGATTAAGGCGGTAATTTGAGGATCCGTCCAGTCAGAAAAATCGCAAACTTTCACACTGCTGCCTGGTGTTTCATCCGCAAATACATAGGTGTTTCCGCTGTTCGAAAGCCAGCCTGAATGATTGTATCCATCTTCGGGATAGAAGTCAAAAGTATGTACCAAGGGTGTCGAGGCTCCCAAGTCAATGTAAGATAGCCCAGCATTCGATGAATTCATGATTAATGTGTCGTTTCGTGCGTATACATCATGAACGTAGTCGGAACTGGGAAAGGTAAATGGAGAAATTGGTTCTAAAGAATCCGGTTGTATAATTGAGTACATATCGGTTATAGCTCCATCGCAGGCATAGAGTGTTCCCATTGCACTATCAATAAAAATATTATGAGTTAGAAATAGCTGATTCGTTTTATTCATTCTAGTAAGTGAGTCTGGCAGCGTGCTCATATCCATGATGTCGAGTCCCGTGTCTTCGTCCGAAACCCCATATAAGTAATTGTTGTAATCGTGATAATCTCTGTGGATTGCATTGTTGATTGTGCCTGGAATAAATTGAACCTCTTGAAGTTGATCGGTTGCTGAGATCATAAATAGGTGAGTGCCAACAGTAGAGCCTATTACGGCATACTCTGTTCCATTATAAACAAAGCCCCAGCATTCGTTAAATGTTGCACCGTAAGCATCTAGTGGGAGCGTGTTGTTGTCCCAATTATCTAATAAAGTAATGTTCTCTGCTATTTGACTGTGGTTCAGTGTCGTAAAAGCAATAATGGTCATGAAAAGGAATGCTGTTCGAATCATTTAAATGAATATTTGAAAAGCAAATTAGTGCAATTTTAAATTAGAATCAATTTAATGTTTTATCGGTCAACGATGACTAGCTAAAGGTTTGCCATTAAGTATTTATACATTTCAATCATTGCCTCAATATCTTTTTTGTGCACTTTTTCGTTGGCAGTGTGAACATGATCTTCCGGAGCACCTATAAAACACCAATCAAATGGATAAGGACTTTTTTGCAATGCGTTTCCATCACTACCTCCAGAACTTTCAACTTCAATTTGAAAAGGTATCTCAGATTTTTTAGCCAGGTTTAAAATTGTATTTATATAAGATCTTCTTGGAATTCCGCTATCACGAATCGATATAGCGACTCCTTTGCCATGATGAACTCCCTCAGTTTTCCAGGTAATGTCAGATATAAGTGCTTGCTGGACACCGTAATTTTCATAAATGTATTTACCTAAATAGCCCACAGAACCGCCTCCGGTTTCTTCCCAACAGGAAAAACAAATTATTCCGTTTTCTAGGGTTTCTGCAACTTTTAAGGCATTATAACAACCCAATCTGTTGTCCATGTAGCAGCACTGTACGAATTGATCATCTTCTCTCCAATTTGGCTTGAAAACCAATTCCGTTCCACGATCGAATTCTCTATCTGCAATGTATTCTAAGGTAGTTTGACCGCTATCATCTTCAATAACCAATAATTCCGTGTCGATAAATCCTTTACTATCAGTTCCAACTAATTCTGTACCCTCATTGGTTCTTGGGCCGCCAAGTTTGATAAGCTCTTTGCCGTAACGCACCGTAAATCCGATTGAATCCATATGCGCAAAAATGGCTGTTCTTGGCTTTCCAAATTTAAGAATGACGCAATCTTGAATCTCATCGCCGTAAATCACTTCTGGCTTCACGGTAAAAGAGGATTCGTTGTTCTTTAAGTAATTCAATATGAATTCTTTCATTTCTACTTCATTGCCAGCTGGCGCGTGCACCGCGCACAAAGATTTTAAAAGTTCCATTAGTTTGTATTTGTTCTTTTGGGGTGAAATTGCAAATTTTTCAATTCAAGAATTATTGGAGTACACTTGCTTTTTCTAATCGTAAAAATGAGAGTACATTTTTCTTGAAAATTTTGTTCAATTATGGTAAGGTTATGTTTTTTAATAATCCGCATTATTTCATTCATTCTAGAATAATCAAATAGGATATTGAAACCCAAAGTTTCATGCTTTTTTATGATTGTATTTTTGGTTATTGCAAGCTTTGCAGATTCTTTGTATGCTTGTATCAAGCCACCTACGCCTAGTTTTGTTCCACCAAAGTAGCGGATTACGACGATCAGTACGTCTGTTAATTGAAAGGATTGAATTTGCCCGAATATCGGTTTTCCAGCTGTTCCACTGGGTTCACCGTCGTCAGAGAAACGATAGGTTTTTAAATTAGAACCTAATCGAAATCCGTAACAATGGTGTCCCGCATCTGAATAGTTTGACTTCAGTTCTTTTAGCACTGATTTAACCTCAGATTCTGTCGTTACAGGTATTGCGAGACTAATAAATTTGCTTCCTTTTTCCTTGTAGATGCTTTCAGATCTGTGCTTAATTGTTTGGTATGTATCCGATTCTTTATCCAAATGAATTAGAGATTTCATTAGAGAAGGTGATTAAGGCAATGGCTATTACCGCTAAAACGATACCCATCCAGTTTGTGCCTGAAAGTTTTTCTCTAAATATGGCTGTCCCAATTAACGTTAGAAAAATAATTATTCCCATGTTGACAATGGGGTAGACCTGTGATGCTGGGAGCTCTTCTAAAGCTTTGAAAAAGAAATGAAGTGTGAAGTAATTAGGGATACCGAGCAATATGCCCCAAAACACATTTTTAAACTTTACAACTGTTTTCTTTTGGATTACTTTAATGAAAACAAAAAGTGATCCAGTAATTCCAGAGGCGAAGAAGATAAGTGTGAAAAATGATGGGCTATTCGTGGGGTCAACACAATTTACTTGCGCAAATTTGAAGGTTGCATCGGCAAGACCTTGACCCAGGAAAATAAGCAAAAGTAGCATTAAGTATTTCTTGTTAAACTTTAACTTTCCTCCGGAGACGGTTGAGAAATAGATAGCTAGCAAGGCCAATGCGAGGCCTACAATCTTTACGAAATTAACGGATTCTTGAAACCACCAAATGCCGAAAATAACTGGAATTATCAAGGAAATTTTATTGGCAACAGACGTAATGGAAATACCGATTTTTTGAGTGCCGAAGGCAATGAGGTTGAATACGACACCAAATAGAAAACCAATAATGATGGCGGTTGGAATAAAAAACTGTGGATTTGGGTTGTGAAATTCCATACCACCAGATACTTGTATTTTACCACCCATTGCTATGATTCCGCATATCCCGGCGACAAAATAATTAACTGCAATTGCCTGAAGGTTGTCTACTTTAAGTCGATCAAACAACTTAAATAGAATCATTAATCCAGAAAAAATTAAAATTGTATAAAGAATGTCAATCATTGAAGTAATAGCTTATTTCGTCATTATTGAATTTCTCAATGGATGTCGATGGTGATGATATTTTTGGAGCCATTAAACCAGCTCCGAATTCTTTGTTTCCCGTTAGGACTCTTGCTTCATCCCATACCCCCGCTAACAAAAAGGAATTTAATAGCTGTCCTCCTCCTTCTACGATAACAGACAGTATCCCATTAGCAAATAAAGCATTATTGAATTCGCTTATAAAATTATCGAAGTTAATGTTCCAAACTTCATAGTTTTTAGTTGAAGCTAACTTTTTACTAGACAGGATTATAGTTCGTGATGCGCCGTCAAAAAGGCTAAGGTTTTTAGGTAGTTTGCCATCTTTGTCTAAAACTATTCGCACTGGGTTTGTTCCTGATGCTGCTCGAACTGTTAGATTAGGGTCATCATTAATGGCCGTATTGGTGCCAATAACAATTGCTGCTTCTTCGGATCTCCATCGGTGTGTTATTTTTTTAGTTTCTGGCTGAGTAATCCATTGGGTTCCTCTTTCGTTATTTTTTCTTATTTTATCTATGAAACCATCCGTCGTTTGTGCCCATTTAAGAACAATGTATGGACGTTTTTTTTGATGAAAGGTGTAAAAGCGTTTGTTCAGTAATTCGCATTCAGCTTTCAGTGGGCCAACTTCCACGTTTATCCCACATGATTTTAGCCTATTAAGTCCTGAACCATTAACGCGTGCATTCGGGTCAAGGCTTCCAATAACTACGTGCTTAATACCTGATTGTATTATCAGCTCTGCACAAGGCGGGGTATTGCCGTAGTGAGCACAAGGTTCAAGTGTAACATACAGCGTTGCATCTGATAGGTTTTCAGAACGAGGTATTTCTTTGAAAGCTTCTACTTCCGCATGATTGCCTCCGAAAGGTTTTGTATGTCCTTTGCCAATAATTTCATGATTGCGAACAATCATTGCACCAACACTTGGGTTCGGCATTGCAGCTCTTATACCTGGAGTTGCTAATTCAAGGCATTTTGCCATGTATTTTTCATGAACACTCATTCGTTGGTGAAATTACGAAATATGTTTTCTTCAGGACGTCATGCTCTTATCTTTGTAAAGTGTTTGTCAAGAAGAATTCTGTTAAAGCGATTGTAGACTACCTAAAAGAGGGATTGTACGCTTTGTATCCTTCGGAGGAAATAGACGCCATTATTGCTATATTATTCGAGCATTTTCAGGGCTGGAACCGGGTAGATGTACATTTAAAATCGGAGGAACTATTATCCGAATCAGAGTTATTACAATTGCATCACGCACTTAAAGAGCTAAAAGATTCTAGGCCTATCCAGTATATTTTGGGTGTTGCGGATTTTTACAACTTGAAATTGATGGTCAATGAGCATGTGCTGATTCCTAGACAAGAAACCGAAGAGCTAGTTGATTTGATAATTAACGAAGTGAAAAATGGCAAATCTTTAATTGATATAGGCTCCGGAAGTGGATGTATTTCAATCTCTTATAAGAAAGAAAAAGATTCATCACTAGTGTATGCTGCAGACATTGATCCGCTTGCTTTACAGGTTGTTTCAAAAAATGCAAAACGATACAATCTGGACATAGCAACCATTAGAATGGATGTGCTTAATTGGACTAATCACGAAAGAAAATACGATGTTGTTGTCAGTAATCCTCCTTATGTTCTTCAAAAGGAAAGAGCAAGCATGCATCAAAATGTATTGAAGTACGAACCTGAATTAGCTCTTTTTGTCCAAGATCATGAACCAATTGTATTTTACGAACACATTGCGGATTTCTCGGTGAAACACCTGAATACTAATGGCAGAATATATTTTGAGGTAAATGAAAAATTTGCAGATCAGGTTGCTGATTGCTTAAAATTCAGGAACTTCAAAAAAATTAGGGTAATCAAAGATTTAAATGGAAAGGATCGAATTGTTACAGCCCTTGTGTAAGCAAGTTGCGATTTTTATAACAGTATTTTTATTAAGTACTTCGGCTGCGTTGGCCTACTGTCCATTGGTAATTTCTTCTGACACCCTAAAGAGTGAAAATAAAAAATGGAAATTCCTTTTTGCATTGGATAGCCGAACATCTAGAGCTTTAGCACAAAAAACGGGACTCGGAGGATTAAAAATTGGAGCGACAATTAATAAAAAACATGATGTTGGTATTGGAATTTATTTCTTCAAAAATCCAATTTTAAGAGGGGGGGTGCAATTACCTGTTGAAGTTTATGCTGATGCTACAGACACTACTCGTTATAATTTTTCGTATGCTAGTATTTTCTATGGCCCAATATGGTATAGAAATAAAAGATTGACAATTAGCACACCTATTCATTATGGAAGTGCAACCGTAACAGCTGCTTATAAAGTGAAGGATACGATACCAACAGTTTGGAAAAATTACATAAATAGACAGTCAGCAATAATGGAGGTATCCTGCGTGGCGAACTATAAATTGCTTCGTTGGTTTGGAATTGGTGTCGGTGGCGGGTATCGTTCACTTTTAACCAATGATAAATCAGTTAGGAGAGCATTGAATGGCCCGGTATTTATTTTTCAAGCTAAATTAATGCTTGGCGTTTTGTTTAAGTTAGCAATAAGAAAGCCCATAGATGATGGATGGAATGAAAGATAAAATTAAGGACTTGACCGCGGCGCTGAACTTGCATAATTACAATTATTATGTACTCAGTGAGCCTACGATCTCTGATTTTGATTTTGACATGTTGTTGGAAGAATTACAGCATTTGGAAAAGCAATTCCCACAATATGTCTTGCCAAATTCTCCAACAACTCGAGTTGGAGGTGGCATAAGCAAGAATTTTAAGACCGTTGCTCACAGGTATCCCATGTTGTCATTAAGTAACAGCTATTCGAAGGAAGACATTGCTGATTTTGAAAAACGTGCTCAGAAAATGGTTGATGGCGATATCGAATTCGTTTGTGAATTAAAATACGATGGATGTGCCATTGGCTTAACCTATAAAAATGGCATGTTGGATCAGGCTTTGACCAGAGGAGACGGTTCAAAAGGAGAAGAGGTTACAGCAAATGTGAGAACAATAAGAACAATTCCTCTTCAATTACATGGAGATTATCCAAAAGAATTTGAGATCCGAGGTGAAATATATTTTCCATTAGACAAATTTGCCGAACTGAATGATAAAAGGAAAGCCAATAATGAACAGACATTTATGAACCCTAGAAATACGGCCTCTGGGACGCTAAAATTACACGATTCAGCTGTAGTTGCCGAAAGAGGTTTAGATTGTTTCTTGTATTCTTTACATGGAGAAGGACTACCTTTTCAGTCTCACCTTGAAGGTCTGATTGCAGCAGGGACCTGGGGCTTCAAAGTGCCGCAAGAGGAATTGCAATTTGTGAAAAGAACCAATTCGATAGAGGGTATTATGTCATTTATTGATTATTGGGATATCGAACGCCATCATTTACCTTTTGAGATAGACGGTATTGTTATAAAAGTAAACAGCTATGATAAGCAACAAGAGCTGGGGTATACCGCTAAATCTCCTCGATGGGCCATTGCTTACAAATTTAAAGCGGAACGAATTGCTACTAAATTACTTTCAATTACCTATCAAGTGGGAAGAACAGGGGCAATAACGCCAGTGGCTAATTTAGCTCCTGTATTATTAGCCGGAACAACTGTAAAACGGGCTTCTTTGCATAATGCGGATCAGATAGGAAAATTGGATTTGCGTGTTGGTGATTGGGTTTATGTTGAAAAAGGCGGTGAAATTATCCCGAAAGTGATAGGAGCTGATTTGGATCGGAGATCAGAAGAATCCATACCTACTAAATACGCATCGATTTGTCCGGAATGTAATACCGTTTTGCATCGCAACGATGGTGAAGCGCAACATTATTGTCCCAATGATGTTGGATGTCCTCCTCAAATTATTGGAAAGATGGAACATTTTATTTCCAGAAAAGCAATGGATATTGATGGTTTGGGTGCAGAGACAGTGGCCCAATTGTTCGAAGCAGGATTGATTTCGAATGTAGCTGATCTTTATGAACTTAAAAAGGACCAACTTCTACCGTTGGAACGGATGGCTGAAAAGTCTGCTGATAATTTAATTAACGGTGTAGCTGCATCAAAAAAAATTCCGTTTGAAACTGTATTGTTTGGAATAGGTATTCGATATGTCGGTGAAACAGTCGCTAAAAAAATAGTGCAACATTTTAAGACGATAGATTCGTTGGTTTTAGCTTCATACGAGGAACTGATAGAAGTTGACGAAATTGGAGATAGAATCGCTTCTAGTATCATTGATTTTTTTCAATTAGAGGAAAACCGGGTGTTAATCGATCGCCTGATAGAACACGGTCTACAATTTAAGATTGAAGAGGAACAATTAGATGGGATGACCGATAAATTAGCTGGTTTAGTATTTGTTGTTTCAGGAGTTTTTCAAACCATTTCAAGAAGCGAATTGAAAAAGTCGATCTCTATAAATGGTGGTAAAGTTTCTAGCTCTGTATCGGGAAAAACGAATTTCTTAATTGCTGGAGATAAAATCGGCCCAAGCAAATTGGCTAAAGCTGAAAAACTGGGTGTCAAATTAATAACAGAAGCGGAGTATTTGTTAATGATTAAGTAATGGGTTGGATTAATAAAATACAAATAGCTGTAGGTAATTACGAGCTTAAAAAAGAGGTGGCAAGAAAGCGTGACGTGACTTCTTGTAACTGGAATTCTGCTTCTTCCATTGGAATATTGTATAAAATTGATGATGAAAGATCGCTTAAACACATTAAGTGGTACATGAAAGAAATTAAAAAGCGGTATGGTCAGAAGCGAATATTTGCTCTGGGCTATTTGGATGAGAAGTCGCCTGCACCTTATTTAAGTCATGGGTTGGACCAAGATTATATTTTTAAAAAGAATTTGAATTGGTATGGAAAGCCGACATCTAAAGTTGCAGGTAAGTTTATTGGGGACAAATTTGATTTATTAATAGATCTGACAGAAGGTAACTGTGTTCCATTGAGATTTGCATTACTGCGATCAAGGGCGAAGTTTAAGGTTGGGAAACATACAAAAGAAAATGAATTGGCTTGCGATTTGCTCATCGGCGTTCAGGAAGATGGGTGGAATCATTACATGGAGCAGTTGGATAAATACATCGGTATGATTAATATATCAAAATCTATTTCTTGAATCGACAGCATATATAAGATTGCTTATTAAATTGAAAATTTAATTTGCAATTAGACCTTCCTGCTTTACTTTAGTAGAAAAATACAAGACATGAGTAAATTCAAAGGACTAGGTGTAGCCTTAGTAACACCGTTTAGTGAAAACGGAAATATTGATTACGCAGGGCTACAAAGACTCATTGAACTGCAGTTAAATGGTGGTACAGATTATTTAGTTGTTCACGGTACAACGGGAGAGTCGGTTACGCTTTCTTCAGATGAGAAAAAGGCAAGTCTTGAATTTATTCAAGAAATAAATAATGGAAAACTTCCTGTTGTTATTGGAATAGGAGGGAACAACACACACGAGGTTTGTGCTCAGCTTGAGGCTACTAACTTGAGCAATGTTGATGGGATTCTGTCGGTCAGTCCAGCATACAATAAACCGACTCAAAAAGGAATTTATGCTCATTTTCATGCTGTTGCTAATGCTACTGATAAGGACATCATTTTGTACAACGTGCCAGGTAGAACGGGGTCTAATGTTACTGCAGAAACGACGGTGCGATGTGCGGAAGATTTATCCAATATTGTAGCGGTTAAAGAGGCTTCAGGAAATCTTGAACAAACCATGCAAATCATTAAAAATAGGCCTGAAGGCTTTTCTGTTTTAAGCGGTGATGATGCACTCGCACTGCCCGTTATTGCCAGTGGTGGAGATGGACTAATTTCTGTGATTGGTAATGCGTTTCCAAGAATTTACACAGAAATGATTCAAGCTGCAACAGAGGGGAGATTAGCTGATGCAAGAACCAGCCATTACCAAGTTTTTGATTTGATTCATTGGCTTTTTGCTGATGGGAACCCAGGGGGTATTAAAGAGGTATTAAAATACATGAATGTCTGTCATAACCATGTTCGATTACCACTGGTTCCAGTTGGCAAATCCGTTTCAGATAAGCTGTATGCCTTATTAGCTGAATCTGAATTGGTCATGTCTTGAGGAGGAATAAAATAGTGAATTGAAATTCAAATCCATATGAGTAGATGACGAAAACAGAAATAATTACCCTTGGAGCAGGTTGCTTTTGGTGTATTGAGGCCGTATTTAACCGTTTAGAAGGGGTGCATACTGTTCGGTCAGGATTCAGTGGAGGGCACGTAATTAATCCGAGCTACAGAGAAGTTTGTGCTGAAAAAACGGGTCATGCGGAGGTTGTAGAAATTGAATTTAATCCTGAGAGGATTAAAATATCGGATATTTTCGAAATATTCTGGTCTATTCATGATCCTACAACGATGAACAGGCAAGGAAATGATATTGGTTCACATTACCGATCGGCTATATTTTATCATAACGAATATCAACGTAATATCGCTGAAGAATATAAGTCCACGTTGAATAATTCGGGTGTTTTTAAGAATCCAATAGTGACTGAGATTACTAAATGGATAAATTTTTTCCCTGCTGAAAATTATCACAAAGATTATTTTGAATTGAATGGTACAGAACCTTATTGTCAATTTGTAGTTCGACCAAAAATTGAAAAGTTTGAAAAAAAGTTTTCCAATAAGTTGAGAGATTAGGGCGGGCATTTCCCAAGTGAAAAAGTCTATTCAGGTTGGTCATAATTAACCAACTGACCACAACCGTAAAATACTTCACTCCAATTGTTACAGTCAATTTCAATAGTCGCGATTGCTGAAGTAGTCATGTTTATTGAGGTACCCGTGAGCAAATAAATTAATTCGCTTATTCCTGGATTATGACCAATTATACAAACGCTGTTTAAAGATTTATTGGAATTATTAATTACGGTTAATATAGATTGTGCGGATGCGAGGTACAAATTGGTATTGGTTATTAGTGATTCTTTCGAAATTTGCAATTCCTTTAGTACGTGCAATACCGTGCTAAACGCTCTTTTTGCGTTGCTAGAAATGAACATTTCTGGAATCTTTGCCCCGTCTAGCAATCGGCTCGCCATTGCACGGGCATCAAGCTCTCCTTGAGGATGAAGTGGTCTATTGACATCAGAGCTGTCTTTTGACGAAGTTAGCGCTTTTGAATGGCGCATGAGGTACAAAGTTTTCATGAGATACTTGTGATGGGGTTACCAATGTTTTGCCGTTCTTTTTTAATCTTGTCCATGTGCCGGTGCATGATGAAAAACCACAAAGGGGGAATCAATGCACATAATATCATCAACGGATAACCCGTCGGTAATTGGGGAGCGTCTTCTAAATTTCTAAGTACTTGATACCTTCTACTCGATAAATAATGATGGTCAGAATGTCGCGTTACCTCAAAGAGTATAGCACGACCTATCGCATGATTTGAATTCCAGGAATGAATTGGTTGTACTCTTTCGTAGTTTCCATTTGCTGTTTTCTGTCTGGTTAGTCCATAATGCTCTAAATAATTGACTGTTTCGAAAAAAAGAATGCCGAGCGTTGCTGCACCTATAAAACATAAAAGGCCTTGAAGGTTGAAGAATAAATATACGGATGCAACTAATGTCGTTTGCAATAGTAAAAAGTGTAACATTTGATTTTGTCTTGATAACCATCTAAGACCGAGAGAATTCAATCTTTTTTGCTCAATTTTTAATGCCGATAGATAACTTTTAGTGATGGACCGTATCCAAAAGAAGTACAAGATTTCGCCTTTTCTTGCGGTAGCCGGATCTTTCGTTGTACCTACGTGTTTATGATGTCCTTTATTGTGTTCGATGATAAAATGCATGTAAAGACTCGTCAGCAATAAGGCTTTTGAAAGCACACGAGCGAGTTTGCTGGTTCTGTGTCCTAATTCATGAGCGACATTAATCCCTAACACGACGCATGCAACTCCAAAGGAAACAACACGTCCGATTAACTCATAGAATTGAAGGTCTTGAATACTAATA
>CAJQPO010000091.1 GCA_905480225.1 uncultured Flavobacteriales bacterium
AGACGAAATTGGGGATAGCGAAAAACAAACATTCAGAACGGGAGTCAGCTTCCTTTATGATGAGTACCAGGAAATTCATCGTTTTGATCGATATTCCAGGTTAGAAATGGTCCCAGGTGCTTATTTTGAATACAATTTAGCCCCGAATGACGATTTCACTTTGGTCGCAGGAATACGGGGAGATTTACACAATTTATATGGTTTTTTCTATTCTCCTCGACTTCATTTAAGGTATAAATTAGGCGAACTTTCTGCTGTTAAATTATCCGCTGGTAAAGGGCAAAGGACACCTAATATATTTGCTGAGAATATTGGATATTTCGCTAGTTCAAGGCAATGGGTTATTGAAGGTGATACGGATGCAGCTGGCTATGGACTACAACCCGAAATTGCATGGAACTTTGGACTTAATTTTACCAAAAAGTTTTTAGTTGGAATAGCCGAAAGGGAAGGCTCATGGACGGTTGACCTCTATCATACACGATTTGAAAATCAAGTAGTAATTGACTTAGAAGACGCTAGAATGGTTCGTTTCTATAATTTAAATGGACAATCCTTTTCCAGTAGTATTCAGACTGAATTGAATTATGAATTAATGAAAAGAACTTCGATTCGTTTAGCATACCGATATTTGGATGTTCGAACGGATTATATTTCGGGCCTATTAGAGCGACCATTTGTACCAAAGCACCGGGGCTTTATTAATTTGGAATATGCTACAAAAGAAACCGAAAAAGAAGGGAGTTGGAAATTTGATGCGACCATGCAATGGACAGGAGAGCAACGAATAGCCTCTACAAAGGATAAATCTATTGAATACAGGCTCCCAGATTACACCGCCCCCTTTTTTGTATTGAATGGCCAAGTTTCAAAAATATTCAATCCGCAGTGGGAAATATATGTTGGAGGAGAGAATTTATTGAATTATAAACAGACAAATCCTATTTTGGCTTCAAGTGAGCCATTCTCTTCAGATTTTGACGCTTCTATGGTTTGGGCACCAATTTTTGGCAGAATGGTGTATATGGGCCTTCGATTCACTATTCAATAAGAGAAATATTTTATTATAAATAAAAAAGGTGCACCCATTGAATGCACCTTTTCAAATGAAAAAATAAATTTATCTCGCAATAGTTACTTTTATATTGGAAGTTCTTCCGTCTTTTTCTGTTAAAGCGAAAATGTACTGACCATTGGCTAGATTAGAAACATCTAATGCAATACTGCCCGCACCATTGTTATTAATGGCTCGACTTTTAACTAAATTACCTGTAATGTCTAAAACACTAATACTTGTTAAATTGACATTGTTTCCTAATCGGAAGGTAACCGTGTTTCCAGCAGGATTTGGATAAGCAACGAATTCAGGTCTGTAAGATTCTTCTATAGCTGTCACTCCACTAAATTTAATTGCTGTTGACGGTTGTGGTGTAGCACCAAACCCATTAGCATTCCAACCTAAATCGGCTTGTACAGCGCTTAATGGTTGCAGATAATAATCTCTGTTTAATGTATAATCTGCATCTGTATCATGAGATATATAAACGTTTTCTGTATTGATAGCAACACAGAACAAATACCTTGAATTGTCTGATAAATTAAGCGGTCCTCCTAAAGTTGACGTAATAGGAGCATATACAAATTCATTTTGTAAGTCAGATAAATAATCGTATTCACCTGAAGCCACTTGATTTAAAAGTAAGCTCGCATTGTTATAGGCTGGATCATTGAGGTCGGTAAATACATCGGTCCACTCGTAAACAAATAATTGAACATAGGTTCCAGTTAATGAATCTCCTAAACCTCCAGAAGCAGCAAACCACATGCCTTCTGCATTCATCCTGCTTGCGGATGAATCTCGGTAAATTACACAGGAAGTAAAATCAATATTTGTACCCGTGTTGGTAGCTCTATAATACACACCTGATTCAGGTACCATATTCGTATCAAGCTGACCTAATGAAAGTAAGTTATCTGATATTTGAAAATCTGCATTTACGATGTTATCTGCAATGTACTCATCGGTCACCCCCATGGTCAGTATATAACTTACTGAATAATAGCCAACTCCATAGGTAGGTTGTGAAAAGGTCGGCAACGGAATAAATGCGGTATCCCCCGAATTAACCGCTGTCGGGGCAGAAGATTCAGTATAAATGGTCGCACCATCAAATTGAATAGTAGCTGTCAAAACAATATCGGTTTGATCATTCGAACCGTAGTTATAGCATCGAGCTCCCATGTCTACAGAAAAATCTGCATCTGATTGCGCAACGTGTCTTGGGGTTGATGCAAACTCGGAACGCAGCACATCGCCATCAGAAAGACCTATGTCATCGCCATAGAAACTGGTTTTATTTCCAATAAACGCGACTACATCATCACCGTTATCTATTGCCGCTCGAATTGCTGCACCGGAAGCTGCATCAATAAAAGTGACAGGAATATTTACTAATGTTCCGATTCCTGCAGTACCATCCATATTGACTAGACCTGGTTCTCTGTTGATAATGACTACACCAACCGCACCTGCATCTTGAGCGTTAAGGGCTTTCGTTCCGAATGCACATGTATTTCTATAAATGACAGCAATTTTGCCGCTGATGTCATTAATAATAGAGTCGCCGCAACATTCATATGTGCTATCAATTCCTTGAGGATTAATTCCTGGCGTACCATCTTCAGCAAGCACTAAAGTGTCTATTATAGCATCTGCTGTATCTAGTAAATTGGCAAGTCCCCAATTAGAACCATCACCATTGTTCGTGAAATCTATATTTCCTGCAATTGAGGCAGGCGCTTGCACATCAAAAATGACTTGTGCATTGTACGTCTGAAGACATCCAAGTGCTAGTAGTAAAAGTAAAGGTCTTTTCATATCAGTTGTTTTAAAGTTTAAAGTTCGTTTTCAATTGAAATATAGCCAATTAATATGTAAATTATTGAAAAATCTCGAGAAGTCATTAGGATTCGGTTGGGCAATTTCAATTCCAATCGTTATTTTTGTGCCTTTATTAATAACGCTAGATGGACGTATTAAAAGGAGACCTCTTAAAATCAATAAACGATATACCTAGAACCATTTTCTCCGAAGATCATGACTTATTTAGACAGGCAATTGAAGATTTTGTCTTGTCCGAAGTTTTGCCTAATCATGAACAATGGGAAAAGGATAAAATGGTGTCGAAAGAGTTTTGGTTATCTATGGGTAATAACGGTTTTCTTGCACCGCAAATACCTGAGGCATATGGCGGTATGGGAATAACAGATTTTAGATTCAATGCCATTATTAGTGAATTATTGAATCGGGCAGGATGCTCGGGGCCAGGAATTGGTGTCCCTGTCCACAGTGATATTGTAGTTCCTTATGTCATTGAATATGCGCAGGAAAATATCAAAAAGAAGTGGCTTCCAAAAATGGCTTCAGGAGAGGTTGTTGGAGCAATAGCAATGTCTGAACCTGGCGCTGGAAGTGATCTTCAAGGAATAAAGACAACCGCAGAAGATAAAGGGGAATACTATTTAGTAAACGGTTCTAAAACCTTTATTACTAATGGTTTTATTGCAGAAGGTTTTGTCGTTGCTGTTAAGACAGATCCAAAGGCGAGATCTCGAGGAATAAGCTTACTTTATATGGACGCTGGGATGAAAGGCTTCTCTAAAGGAAAGCCATTTCAAAAAGTGGGAATGCATGCACAAGATACATGTGAACTCTTTTTTGACCAGGTAAAAGTGCCTAAAATGAATTTACTGGGCAAGGAAGGTGAGGGGTTTAAATACATGATGGAAAATTTACCTCAAGAGCGAATTATCGTTGCTCAATGTGGTATTTCTGCAGCAGAAGGAGCATTAGAAAGTACGATTGGATATATTCAGGAACGTGAAGCTTTTGGTAAACCAATTTCGCATATGCAAACCATTCGACATAAAATTGCAGAACTCTCAACTGATGTGCAGATGGGTAGGGTGTTTATGGATAGGTGTTTAGAATTGCATGTTGAAGGATCACTATCCAATATTGCTGCGTCTCAAGCCAAATATGCGATGACTGACCTACAGTGTAGGGTTATTGATGAGTGCGTTCAGTTGCATGGTGGTTATGGCTATATTTGGGAGTACTATATTGCCAGAGCATATGCTGATGCCAGGGCCCAGAGAATTTATGCTGGATCTAATGAAGTAATGAAAGAATTGATTTCTAGGCCAATATGGAAAAACCGAAGGCAATAAGAACAAGTTAATTTTAAATTTTGGTGAGCAAGTTTGAGTTTAACGCTGCCACGGACAGACGATGTTAAAAGCTCGATATTTTAAACATACGCTAAATTTTAAAAATCCCAGTGGGACATCTAGAGGTGTCCTTGTTACAAAAGACAGTTGGTTTATTAAATTATGGCATACGGATAATCCTAATTTTGTTGGAATTGGTGAATGTTCCTTAATAGAAGGTTTGAGTATCGATGCAGTTCCTGAATTTGAGTTGGTACTTCAAGAACTGTGTGAATCCATTCATTTATTACCAATAACAAATAATCGTTTTGATTTAAATTTCTTGAAATGGCCAGCAATAGCATTTGGCCTCCAGCTCGCTTTATGGGACCTAAATGACAAGGGCAGTAAGACATTTAAATCACAATTCAGGGAGATCGGTTCAGTACCCATTAATGGTTTGATTTGGATGGGGGATAAAGTGTCGATGAAGGCGCAAATAAATGCTTGTATTTCTGCAGGATTTACTTGTATAAAATTAAAAATTGGGGCTATAAACTTCTCAGACGAGTTGAATCTATTGAAGTTCATGAGAAAAGAATTTCGATTAAGTGATTTAGAAATTAGGGTAGATGCCAACGGTGCTTTTTCAACTACCGATGCAATGGAAAAAATCAAAAGATTGTCGGATTATCAATTGCATTCAATTGAACAGCCCATTAAAGCTGGATTGTATTCAGAGATGGCACAACTTTGCTTAAAATCTCCCATTGATATTGCACTTGACGAAGACTTAATAGGTCCTTTTGATAAGAAAATGAAACAACAAATTTTGCAAGAGGTTAAGCCGCATTATATTGTTCTTAAACCGAGTTTGCATGGTGGCTTTCAGGGTGCTGAGGATTGGATTGAAATAGCAGATCGTATGCATGTCGCATGGTGGGTTACGAGTGCATTGGAATCAAATATTGGGTTGAATGGAATCGCACATTGGGTTAATAAATTCGACAATCTACTGCCTCAAGGTCTTGGTACAGGAAGTCTATATTCCAATAATATCGATTCCCCACTTTTTGTATCTAATGGACAATTGTGCTATTCTAAAGAAGATCAGTGGGATTTGACTTTATTTAAGTAATTAACAAATTGACGAGTAAGCAAACTATAATAATCAAGGATAAGAAATACGATTCACATTCTAATTATTTGCAATTAGTGGAAAATGCTAATGGAATAGAAAAGGACCTGTTTTCATTCTTGCAAGATTGGTATTCTAGCAGTGATTCAATAGACATTCGTTCCTCTGGAAGTACTGCTCGTAGTAGGATTATTCGACTATCTAAAAAAGCAATGGTTTCAAGTGCAGAAGCAACATGTCAATTTTTTGGAATCGGTTCGAATGAGGTGCTTCATTTGTGTTTACCGGTACAATACATTGCCGGAAAAATGATGTTGGTACGAGCATTGGTATCTGGAGCTAGCTTGATATTTGAAGAACCGAGCGCTGCTCCTTTATTGGACTGTTCTCAACAAATTAGTTTCTCTGCAATGACACCGATGCAGGTAACCGGTGTATTGAATAACCATCCAGAACGTTTCCAGCATCTAGCCCAATTAATAATAGGAGGGGCTCCTGTGCTTCAAGCATTAAAGGTCAGGTTGCAGTTAATTAACACTTCTTGCTATGCTACGTTTGGAATGACTGAAACGGCTACACACGTTGCTTTAAATAGACTCAATGGAGATAGTAATAGTGATGTTTATAGCGCAGTTGGAGATGTGCTTTTTAAGGTAGATGATAGAGGATGTTTGATTGTACAATCAAAAAAGAGAGAAATTAATAATTTGTCGACAAATGATATTGTTGAACTACAGGATAAAAGCTCTTTTCGCTGGTTAGGTCGAGCTGACTATGTCATCAATACGGGTGGATTAAAAGTGTACCCAGAGGCTATTGAAGAAAAATTAAGCAGTGAGTTTTCTAGTAATTATTTCATTGCTTCATTACCAGACAGTCAATTTGGAGAAAAAGTTATTCTTTTAGTTGAAGGAGAACCGCAAAATATCAGTTTTGATAGTTTGGACAAATACGAGCAACCAAAACAAGTTTATTTTATAAAAAATTTCGTTTACACAGAAACAGGCAAAATTCAACGAATAAAAACGCTGGCTCAATTAATTAATGCGTAAACAATCGCTCAAAATATTAGGCCTTTCTGACGATGCAACGCCAGAAGAAATTAAGAAAGCATATCGAAGAAAGGCATTTTTGTATCATCCAGATTTGAATCCTTCTTTGAAAGCTCAAGAGGAATTTGTTAAAATTGACACGGCATACCAGTTTCTTATCAATGAACCTGAGTCTTTTGCTGAACAGATCAGTTCAACGGAGAATGCAACAGATTTTGAAAGGAGAAAGAACAGTGCATTGTATGCTAAGATAGCCAATGAGTTAAAAAAAAATCAGGCTAAAGCGTATCGAAACAATATAATGAAGCGGTTTTTGTTTTTTAAAGAAAATCCACTACTTGACGTATTTATGGCAGGATTAACACTGTTATTTGTAGGGTACGGTATGTTTGTAATGATTGATCAAATGATTGATCCTCAAGAGGAAACCATTAGGGCATACGGAGTAGATTTTTCCTTTGATGGTTTCTACTACATGAAATTGAGTAATGATGGGGCATTGTCTGTAAATGTTCCTTGGGAAGTTGCTGCCAGAATAAAATCGCATAATGGAGATTTCTCCATTGTAGATATGGAGGTTTCACCAATTTTTAAAATTCCTAGACGAATCCTTTTGGTTAATCTACAGGACGTGCATTCAGGATGGGTATTGCTTAATGTATTCTATAATTGGGTTATTCCAGTGCTCATGATAGTTCCTATATTTTGGCTTTTTTATAAAAAGCCAAGTTATCCCATGATTGTGCTTGCTAATTGCATTTTATTCATTTATCCAATTATTCTTAGCATTCATTTGTATATCACATTGAGCTTCAGAGCAAGAATGCTTTTGGAGACGTTATAAAAAATTACAAATCATGAATGGCGTTAGGATTATTGTTATTTATCCTACGACGATTTCTTGCGAGAACTATTTCTATAAACGGAAAGAGTATTAACCCTATCCAGCAAATTGAAACAAGCACATAGTACGGCTTGAATAAAGTATCTATCCAAGTGTGTCCTGCAGTTTTTAATTTATTGTATGATTCATGTAGTAGGTCACGGATTGAATCCTGATTGTATAGGCGAAATTTATTGATGTCGTCATTTTCGATCCCTGTTTGCGAAGAGATACGGTCAATCGCTTCTTCTTCGGCGAGATCCAAAAACCAAATCAATGTATTTTTTTTTATCCAGTCAAAATTTGTTTTTGCGCTGTCGATATTCATATACTGATTGACCAGTTCTTCATTTGATGGAATAATAGTCTCAGTAGACAGGTGTTTTGTTTTTTCTAATAAGAATGAATGGAAAGCGGGAATTGTATTTTTTTCAAACTGCGTAATCGTTGCATCTGCTGTTTTAATAGTAGATTCTTTGGCATAATTGAGCGCAGAGATGAAGATAAACCCAAAGGCAAAAATAATTGGAATAAAAATCCAATAAGTCACAACAAGAATCTTTGAGATTATTTTTTTTCGTTTCAGTAGTCCACTAACATTCAATATGATGAGGAGAAAGATGGTAATGAGATAACCAAGTAATCCATACCCAAGAGATCCAAAAATACCTGACCATATAACATCACCTACAATTTCCAAAATTACCGTATTAAAATGTCCTAAGCTTTTTCAATTATTGTGGCATAACCTTGTCCAACTCCTATGCACATGGTTACCAACGCATATTTTTTATTTTTTTCTTGCAACTCAAGGCTCGCAGTTTGCAACAATCTAGCTCCAGTCATTCCCAGCGGATGACCAATTGCTATAGCACCACCGTTTGGATTTACTCTACTGTCATCATCTGATAAATGCAATGCTCTTGTGCACGCAAGCGCTTGAGCAGAGAATGCTTCATTAAGTTCAATGATATCCATTTGATCCATTTTTAAACCAGCGCGTTTTAGTGCTTTATTGGCTGCTTCTACTGGACCAATTCCCATAATTCTTGGCTCAACGCCAGCAACTGCAGTTGAAACAATACGAGATTGGGGAGTTAAGTTTTGGGAAGCACAAGCTTCTTCAGAAGCCATTAGAATTGCCGCAGCACCATCGTTTAAACCTGAGGCATTCCCTGGTGTTACAGAACCCCCTTCTTTCTTAAATGCAGGTCTCAATTTATTCAATACTTCCAAAGCTGTTTTAGGCTTGATAAACTCGTCTTGATTAAAGAGAATGGGATCAGCTTTTCGCTGAGGTACGGAAACGGTAACAATTTCTTTCGCAAGACGCCCGTTTTTCTGAGCAGCCGAAGCCTTCATTTGCGACCAATAGGCAAATTGATCTTGATCTTCTCTTGAGATATCGTACATGGCAACTAGGTTTTCGGCAGTTTGTCCCATGCCTTCGGTTCCATACATTTCTTTCATTTTTGGATTAACGAACCTCCACCCAAAAGAGCTGTCATGCATTTGTGCATCTCTTCCAAATGGTTTCGAAACTTTAGAGATCACCCAAGGTCCGCGAGTCATGTGTTCAACACCACCAGCAATGTAAATGTCACCATCACCCATGGCTATTGCTCTATATGCATTGATTGCTGAGGCCATTCCAGATGAACACAATCGATTAACGGTTTCTCCTCCTACTTGCCAAGGCAGTCCTGCTAATAAACCACACATTCTAGCAATGTTTCTGTTGTCTTCTCCTGCCTGGTTGGCACACCCAAAGATGACATCTTCAATTAGTAGAGGATCTAAATGAGTATTTCTGTTTAGTAGTTCTTTTATGACTAGTGCTCCAAGGTCGTCACATCTTACAGTGGAGAGACTACCGCCGAAATTCCCGATTGCTGTTCTAACAGCGTCAATGATATATACATTTTTCATATACTAATTTTCTTTATTCAAATCCCAATCTTTGGATGTTCGATATACCGTACCCTTAAAGAAGGCTACACTTTGTTCTTTTTGATTGATTATTTTAATGTGATAAATTCCAATTTTATGTGTAAGGCTAATTTCTTCTGCTAAAGCGGTAATAACATCTCCTTCATAAAGTGGGCAGGTGTGAGAAATGGAGGTTTCTACAGAAAGACTCTGACGACCGTGAGAATTTGATGCAAATGCCAAACAGCTGTCTGCTAAAGAATAAGTAATTCCACCATGTGCAATTGAAAAACCATTTAGCATTTCTTTCCTGATTGTCATTTGCAGTTTAGCTGTCCCCTTATCTGCACCAACTCGCATAATCCCAAGCCATTGACTGAAAGGATCGTTATTAAACATTAAATCGACAACTTTTTCTGCTTTTTCTTTATCTGTCATAACGCATGATCTCAATAGTTTTTAAAAGTATCAATTTTAAAACTATCTGAAAACTCTATCAAAGAAGAAGAACGGATAATTAAATTTAAATAATTGAAGTTTGTTTGGATAATATTGATGACCATTATAATGCATCACGCGTGTGCTCAGCAATTCTCATTAGCTACTTCACATGCTTCTGGTTGCTATTCGAAGGAAATAGTTGTTTCTATTGAAGGTAATTTTGATAAGGTGTATTACACGCTAAACGGAGACCATCCTAAGAATGGAAAGCGATATAAAGATTCTTTAAAAATAAATCAGAATTCCGTTTTAAGAATTCAACCTTACTGGAATGGCAGCCGATTAGATACTACTTTCTTACGCAGCTATATTTTTAATTTTGAAACAAAAATCCCTATTGTTTCTATTGCCGTTCCCGATAGTTCATTTTGGTCTTCTGAATATGGAATTTACTGCAAAGGGAATAAAGCCTACTATGACGATAGCTCTGGACACTGGAAAAATTGCAATTACTTAAAAAAATGGGAGCGCGAAATGCATGTAGAATACATTGATACTGCAGGAAAGGTGCTGTTTAATCAAGGTGCAGGAATTCGAGTATTTGGAGAAACAACAAGGCGTTTATCAGAAAAATCAATGAAAATTGTAGCGCGAGGTAAATATGGGAAAAATCGTTTTGAAGGATCTGTATTTTCCTCTAAACCAGAAATAATTGAACACAAACAATTTGTTTTAAGAACATCTGGCAATGATTATCGAGGTACAAGATTCAAAGATTGTCTGAACGCATATTTAATCAGAGACCTTGATATAGACTACATGGCTTATCAGCCAGTACAATTATTTATCAATGGTCAATACTGGGGGTTATATAATTTACGAGAAAAAGTCAATAAACATTATTTGTGTTATAATCACAATGCATCTTTTGATTCGAGTTCAATAATAATGGGAAGGTGGGTTAGACAGCACGGTTCGGCCCGAGACTATATGCGCATGTATCGCTTTTTTGAAAAATTGGATACCATGAGTGATCCGGCATATCAAAAGGTGAACAGCATGCTTGATATTCGAAACTATATCAATTATAGAATTGTGCAAATATTTCTAAATAACTCCGATAGTAGGGGAAATATACGTTATTGGAATTCAAAAGATGCTGATGGTAAATTTAGAATGATTTTATATGATACAGACCATTCTCATGGTAAGTATAACAGAAAGTTTTTAGAAGCATGTTTGAGCCATTCAAGAACCTATTGGTTTAATCCCAAATGGAGTACGATGTATTTGACTAAATTAATGGAGCATCCTCAATTTAAAGCAGATTTCATCAATCAGTTTGCTCATTTATTGAATACGACTCTTCATTATGACACAATTAATAGTGCGGTGGATCGGTTTGTTAATATTTATGAAAGTGAATTACCTAGAAATCGGAACTTATTGCCCAGGTATTTTAGAAACAGTGCGATAAGCAAAGAAAATTGGTTGAAAAAAGTAAGTGAAGTAAGAAAATTTGCAAAATTACGCACTAAACATGTTCGCAGTGAAATTGATAGGCTCTTAACAGGATCTGGGACATATGAATTGACTGTGGAGGGCGATTCTGGTATGGTAATCATTAATGAAAATAAACCCGTTCCACTTCCATTTAAGGGAATATATTTTAAAGGAGTATCCCTTTCTGTTCGTATTTTTCAGGATGATAATTGGAATTTTGCGAGATGGAATAATGGAGACACATCTGCAATACGTTTTCTAACTGGAAACTTAGGAGACACCACTATTACTCCTCTCATTCATTTTATTCAAACCAAAACTGAGGCTAGTAAAGCAATTAGCCTAGATGATTCTACCCTTGAAAAAGATACTGAGGACCACACCGATATGCATGAAGTTGAATTTGCACGGATTTACCAAACGCAATTAGAACCTTATTTAAGCTGGTTAGCATACATGCTAGTAATATCAGGGGTACTATTGATTGTATTACATTATACGCGACGCAGATAACCCAATTTGTCAATGTTTCTAATGAGCATCTTTCCCCT
>CAJQPO010000092.1 GCA_905480225.1 uncultured Flavobacteriales bacterium
TAATTCGATTCTGAAATCAAAGGATGTCTATTTTAATTAATACAAGCGTATAATTGGTTTTTAGTACTTGGATCTATTGAGTTTGTAAGGTGTTTTTTTAGTTAAAAGTCGTGTAGTAAATAGTCGTTTTTTAACATATATTATTTTTTTTATCGCAAATTAATTGATATTAGTCGAAATAAAAATACATTTTATCGAAGATTTACAAAATAATGCATTAGTTTTACGGCCATCAAGTAATTATTAGAAAATAAAACACCAATTATGAAAACCTTACCTAGAACTATTTTAAAGACTCTACTTTTATTTACAATATTCTCCACCCTTGCTGTATTCAATAACAGTTGTGATGAGTCTGAGAATCTGCTTACGGAGAGATCAGCAGCAGATTGTTCTATTGATACTTCAAATGTTGTCGTTAATAGCCTACCTTGTGATTCAGCAATTACATTGGAGCTGCTGGCCGGTCAGACTATTCCTGTTGGTTCCGTGAGCATATACTCCGACGGAACTGATCTTACGGTGGTCTACACTACTACTGGAGGTTGGGTAATGGATGAGACGCATTTGTTTGTTGGAAATTGTTCTGACGTTCCGCTTAATGCTGCGTGCAATCCTAAAATTGGTCAGTTTCCATACAGTGAAGATCATATTCCTGGAGTAAGCTCATACTCCTATGTCATTCCGCTAAGTTCCATTCCAGATTGTTTTTGCTTCATCGCGCACGCGGCAGTATCGAATGCAGGTGTATCCGAGGAAACTGCTTTTGCTAACGGAGAAAATGAACTTCCTGGCGATAGATGGGGTTGGTTCTCTATTTTTTGTCAAGAGGAATGTGACCCTTCAGTAGACAGTTGCTTTTTTCGAACGCAGACACAGGGTGGCTGGGGTTCTGTTCCAAACGGAAACAATCCTGGTTCTTATCTTCATGATAATTTTAATGGCGCGTATCCTGCGGGAATTACGATTGGCTGTACCAATACGGTTACTTTGAATTCTGCTCAGGCGGTAACAGATTTTTTGCCTCAGGGAGGAGGGCCACTTGCACTCGCGACCGTTTATGTTGATCCAACTTCTCCATTAATAAGTACGCTCGCTGGTAATCTGCTTGCAGTATCGTTAGCGCTTGGTTTCGATGCTTACGATCCATCTTTTGGGTTGTCCTCTGGATACCTTGGAGATTTGGTTATAACATCAGGAACTTTTTCAGGTTGGACTTTAACCAGCTTGGTTAATGAGGCCAATCTAGCTTTGGGAGGTTGTTCTTCCGCTTATGGACTATCGGAATTAAATGACGCCTTGTCTAGTGCAAGTTCTTCATTCACAGACGGTGATACTTCTTCAGGGTTTTTAGCTTGTCCTTAATCGATCATAAATAGGGGGTAAAAGCGATTCCATTGAGTTGAAATATACTTATTGCCTTTCTAATTCCTTATTTAGCATCATTTGATCTAATCTTTTAGTATAAGTAATTAAGTCGTTTAATAATGAAGACACGTCTTCATCATTTGCTAGTGGGAAGATTTTATTAATTTCTGATATTGTTGTACTTATGACCATTTTAGCTTTTTCAGTTTCGCCTCTATCATGACATTCAGCCATTATTTTAATGGCTCTGTTCATGGTAGCTATAGCGAGCATTTTTTTATGTTCTGAATCAATTAAGAATTCTAATTCTCCTGTTTTTTCGCTCCATTTTAATCGAACCAGCTTTTCTTGACTGATTTTTTTGTTTTGTACATAGTCAAAATAGGTCAGTACTATTTTCAATGGATCTTTTTCTATTGTTTTGGTTGGTTTGTTCAGGTCAAAATGAACCAAGGCGAGTTTATTTAGGCCAGGATAAATGTTGCCTATGTCCATATTAAATTGCTCTGTATTTACTGTTTTAGCATTAAAGCCATAAAGTTGCTTGTAAATTAACTGGTCATTGTATGTGACTTCAGCTTTTGCATTTCGAGCGACGGGAAAAATAGAGCTGATAATTTCTTTTACAAATACGTCATTCATTTTTTTGGCGTCTCCAACGTAATGCATTAGTCCGCCGCCAGCTGTTGCCAGTTGGCTTAAAAGAGCTTGATTGTAGCCCTCTCCAACTCCTATGCACGATACTGCTATTCCTTCATCAATGTGCTTTTTAGCAAGTTGAATCACTTCAGAAATAGGTGTGGAACCATAGCCGTCAGACAATAAAATGACCTTGCTTGCGTCACAAGTTCCCTTGTTTTTATTTACTTCTTCAAACCCTTTTAAAAGTCCATTGTAGATGGATGTGCCTCCGCCAGCTTCGATGTCTTTGAACATTTCACGGATATATGCGCCATTTCCAAATTTTTGAGCAGGCACAGAAACCCTTGATTGACTATCGAAAATCACCAAGGAGATAATGTCTTTAGGTCGAAATACTTTGGATAATTCTAGCAAGCTTTGTTGCAAGCTCTCTATTCTGTCGTATCCGGCCATTGAACCGCTTTTATCTAGAACAAAGCACAGGTTGATTGCGGGCGAATTGCTTTGATCAATCATCTGATTGTGTCTTTCTCGGTTGGCAGAATTAAACCCAATTTCTAATAATGCTTCTTTGGAATTCGAATTTACTTCAGGATTCCCCCATTTTGCATATAACTCAAGGTACTGTTCTTTGGGTGCTTGATATTGCTTTTCAATAAATTCATCAAACTTTTTAGTGAATACTTGATTTGGTGTTGGAACGAATCTTTCTGGGTACTGAAGCTTTTCCTGTGGGATGTACACGGTTTGTAGAAATCCATTTACAAAACCTTTCTTTTTACTCAAGTCTATTACATCTACATCCTTTTCGTAGTTAAAATCAATCAGGTATTTTCTTTGAATGGGTAATAAGAAATCGGCTTCTCCATCTTCATTTGTTTTTGCTTTATAAACTTTATTGCTTTTGAGCATTTTTAAGTAAATGGGTTCTCCTTTTGCAAAGCCAGCTCCATGTTGTTCTACTTTTAGTTTAAAAAAAGCTCTATTCGAAGTAGGGGAGGATTGGCCTTTTAGCATTTGTACAATGGTGTCGCCTGTCTGAATTTCTGCTACATTGCTGGGCTCGTATTTAAATTCCATACTGTAATAAGCTGGTTTTTTTCCCATTTTGTAAAATTGAAATTCTTCTATGCCATCTATGTCAATGTGGTATTCATTATTTAGCGGCAATTTGAACCTGGCTATTCCAGATTTGTTTGTCGTTACTTCAAAGGTTTTTTGTATCCCATAACAAGTGAGGCCAACGAGGTAATTCGCAAGTGGTTTTCCTGATTTCCTTTTCAATTTGAGCTCAAATATGCCATGAGAATCAGAAGGTTGATCTTTGGATGTAATCTTTTGTTTAATCGTGATAATGTTTAATTTACTTCTGTCTACTGGTGGTCGGTTCTCTCTTTTCCATCTTTCGTAGTTGTAGGTGATTGTTCGGGTGTTAATGCTTTCGCCTTGCGCGGGTATTTTTACGCTCCATTCCTCTCTGATCTCATTGATGCTGATGAGCCATTCTTTTCCTCCTTTAAGTATGATATTTAATTGACCTGAGGTATTCGTAGTGGCAAATATTTTTTGTCGTGTATCAATTTCGGTGAAAATGACTTTTGCTCCAGCTAGATGCCTTAATTTTGTATCCTTTACAGTTAGCGTGTAGTCAACTGTTCCTTGCATGTTTTGTGCTTTGGAATTGCAGGAAATCAATAATAGGACTATGGTAAGTATGCGCATAATCATATGTGTTCAGTGTTTAGTCGTTTCGTTGATTTATTCATAATAAGAATCGTTGAATCTAATCTGATCCATAATCCGCGTTTAAGCATAACTAAGTAAAGTTGAAAAGTAACGTCTTTAATCCGTTATTTTTGTTGTGCAACTCTATAAACGAATGCTTTCATGTCCTGCCATAAGGTGGATTTTTCTTTCGTCATTCCATTTCTTGAGGCGACCATCTGAGATGCAACATT
This sequence comes from uncultured Flavobacteriales bacterium, assembly GCA_905480225.1. Taxonomy (GTDB): domain Bacteria; phylum Bacteroidota; class Bacteroidia; order Flavobacteriales_D; family Parvicellaceae; genus UBA10066. The sequence continues at coordinate 3,969 of CAJQPO010000092.1, forward strand.
TTCCGGATGAATAATTGAAATGACTGAGTCAAGGAACAATTGATTAAAAGCTACTTTCTTAAAATGCTGAGCGGCCTCGGTTGCGTAGCCTTTTCCTCGGTACTCTTTCATAATGTGGTAGCCGATTTCAACTTCTTCCAGTCCATCTAATTGTTGGCTAATTAATCCGCATTGACCAATTAGTATTCCTGAGTCTTTTTCTATTAAAGCCATTAGGCCAAATCCTTCGTCTTGATACCGTTGAATTTGTTTGGAAATCCAATCCCGCGCATAATTTTCATTATACTGCATCGTACTTGGATAATATTCGAATACATCGGTGTCTTTAAAGAAGAGCTCCCACGTATCGACATCATCTTCCGTTAACATGCGTATAAATAGTCGTTCTGTATTGTGATCCGTAAGTTGCGCGTGCATGGCACTTTTTAGTTTTGATAGTATGCTCTAATATACATTCTTTTTTTTGTCATGTATGGTGTTCTCTGGGTGTAATAAGCAAACAAGTAATTGTCTTGATGCTGTAAAATTAGATTTTACTTTCTGTTATCTGAATTATTTCTGCCTCTATATTTTGCGCCATTTCCTGAATTTTTTCTCCCCTTGAAATAATGTCAGATACGTAATCAGTATCGTCCAGGTCTTTGCAATTGATTTTAACATTCATAAAGGCTCCCATAACTGCTGTTCTCGCACAAAGAGCACCTACTCCCGCATCTGTTACAGAGTTGGGGTTGCCAGTTTCTGCCATCGCTTTAATTATGCGCATTGATTCGCAAGCGGTTTCCATTACCTGAAATGGAATTTCAATCGCGTATTTGGTCGCTTTTACAATGGCTTCTTTACGCACTTTGATTTCTGATTCGTTCCCTTTAGGTAGCCTAAAGGCATCCATGATTTTATTAAAGGAATTTGTGTCTTCGTCCACCAGTCGAATCAATTCGTTTTTGTATTGTTGGCCTTGTTCTGCCCAAATCGAAAATTCTTTCCAACGATTGTCCCACCCTCTCTTATGAGAAGATAAATTAGCAACCATGGTTGCTAGAGAAATACCCAGAACTCCCGCATATGCTGAAATAGACCCGCCTCCTGGTGCTGGGCTCTCGGATGCAGTTTCGTTTGCGAAATCTGTTAGAGTAAGATCTACTAATTTTTGCGAATTACCTGCATGAAGCATGTATTCGATAATTCGTTCTTCTGGTTTAAATGGTCCAAGTTCATCCAAACCAAGGCTCTTAACAGCAATTTTAATCAGTTCAGCTTCTGAAACACCAACGGATCTTTGTTGTTTTTCCAAGAAATATTTACCGGCTTCTAAAATGGCGTTCAGTGGAACTAGTCCAACAAGCTCTGAGCCTGTAACCCGTATCCCGCGATTTTGAGATTTGCTAGAAACCTCATCAAAAGCTTCGTGAATAGAGGTAACACTAATGTTGGTTAAGTTCATAGAGATTTGGGCTACGCCATATTCCTCAATAAACCAGCCAATGGCCTTTACAGATTTTAACGTTCCTGGGGTCCACACGTCATTTCCTTCAGAATCTTTAATGATTTTCCCTGTTAAAGTTCCTCCTTCTCGGGCAACTCTTCCTTTTTCGCGAACGTCAAAGGCAATTGCGTTTGCACGTCGGGTAGATGTGGTATTTAAGTTAACGTTGTAGGCTACTAAAAAATCTCTTGCCGATATTGCAGTTGCTCCTGTTGTTTGAACGCTGTCATAATTGTCTGACCCGAAATCAGGCTTCCAATTAGGGTCTGACAACTTCTTTTTTAGTCCCTCGTATTCTCCAGACCTTACCGTAGCTAGATTCCTTCGTTCTTCCTTTTTGGCGGCATTTTCGTAGAAATAAACCGGAATATTTAGCTCGTTACCTACACGTTCTCCGAGCTGGTGTGCGTATGAAGCCGTCTCTTCCATGGTAATGTTTGCAATGGGTACCATTGGACAAACGTCTGTTGCGCCCATTCTAGGGTGCTCACCACTGTGTTTGCTCATGTCAATTAATTCTGAAGCTTTTTTAATTAGCTTAAATGCTGCTTCAACTACAGATGAAGGTTCTCCCACGAATGTAATTACGGTCCTGTTAGTGGCTTTTCCGGGGTCGACATCTAAGAGTCTCACGCCATGCACAGTTTCAACTACATCTGTTATTTCTTTAATGACGGAAGCGTTTCGCCCTTCGCTTATGTTTGGTACACATTCAATTAATTGCATGAAATTTTGTTTAATTAATAATCTCCAAAATGATTGGAGTGATTAAAATATGGTCGAAGTTATTATTTGAATTTTGTATGCGGTAATTTTTTCAGGATTATTTTAAGTGGCACAAAAAATTCTCTTTACAATTCCATTGTACTGATTCGTGTTGTACGAAAATATCTACTTAAGTACTTATGAGGTTCAATATTTGTAATCGGCTGATGTACCCGAATTTTGATTAACATAGACGACGACAACATAGTCTTCTTGTTTCGTGGGGTACCTTATGTCCTTGATATTGAAATACAGCTTTTTTGTAGATTGCTTGCGGCATTTATCCCCATGCGCATCGTGAATTAGTGCTAAACCAATTTTGGGTGGAAGACTTTTTTGGTAGGCTCTGTTGCCGTAGAGGGTGAAGTCATGTTTTCCGCAACCACTAAAGGTTGCATCAATTTCTAATATGTCACCCGTGATGCTTAGACTATTGATGTTTACAAAGTCAATCGGTTTAGGCAGCAGCATGGTCTCCTTCATTTTTATGTTTGCGATAATCGGTTCTGAAGACAGTGCCTCGTCAGTCGATGCAGATTGCTTTTTAGCTTTGCAAGCGCTTGTTATCGCGAAGAAGCAAATCACGATTCCAGTTAGTTTTATAAGTTTCATCACTTTTTTGGTTTTGGTGTTAAAGTAACAAATCAAAAACTATTCCAATTGAAATTTGTGATGAAAATAGTGTTGTTTAGTAAGAGATTATCCACGCAGATTACAAATCTTTTGAATTTGACTTGCTTTCAAGTACTTTTTGCAATGCATACATTTCGTCACGTAACCTTCCGGCTTCTAAAAAATTGAGTTCTTTGGCTGCCTTAATCATTTCTTTTTTTGTTTTTTCAACGGCTTTTAATAATTGCTCATTGGTCATATAAGAAATGACGGGGTCTGCCGCAATATTTATTCCTTGGGGCTCTTGGTATGCTTTTTCCATTTTGTTTGATGCTCCAACAGAAGACCTTTCGAGAATTTGCTCTCGAGTTGAAGTAATAGCGGTAGGGGTGATGTTGTGTTTGGTGTTGTAGGCTTTTTGAATCTCTCGTCTGCGATTAGTCTCGTCAATTGTACGTTTCATAGAGTCTGTGATTTTATCGGCGTACATAATGACTCGACCATTCACATTTCTCGCCGCTCTTCCAGATGTTTGAACAAGGCTTCTTTCCGATCTCAGGAAACCTTCTTTGTCTGCATCTAATATGGCGACAAGTGAAACTTCAGGTAAATCTAGGCCCTCTCTTAGTAAATTAACACCAACGAGTACGTCAAAAACTCCTAATCTGAAATTTCTAATGATTTCAACGCGCTCAATGGTGTCTACATCGGAATGAATGTACGTAGTTTTAAGGCCAATTCGCTCCAGGTATTTATGCAGCTCTTCGGCCATTCTCTTTGTTAGGGTGGTAATTAATGTTCTTTCTTGTTTTTCAATATTTGTCTGAATTTCCTCTATTAAATCATCAATTTGATTGAGGCTAGGGCGAACGTGTATGATTGGGTCTAGTAATCCCGTTGGTCGAATAATCTGCTGCACAATCACTCCTTCAGATTTTTCTAATTCGTAATTAGCTGGTGTTGCGGAAACATACAATGCCTGGTTTAAAATTGTTTCAAATTCCTCAAATTTTAATGGTCGATTATCCATAGCGGCAGGTAGTCTAAATCCGTGTTCTACTAAATTGATTTTTCTACTTCTATCTCCTCCGTACATGGCCCTTATTTGAGGGATGGTGACGTGACTCTCATCGATAATCATTAAAAAATCATCGGGAAAATAGTCCATTAAGCAAAAGGGCCTGGTTCCAGGTTCTCTTCGGTCAAAGTATCTGGAGTAATTTTCTATGCCCGAACAATACCCTAATTCCCTCATCATTTCTAAATCGAAATTGGTTCTTTCTTCAATTCTTTTGGCTTCAAGGTGGCTTCCTATTTCCTCAAAAAATGCAATTTGTTTAGTTAAGTCATCCTGGATTTCTAGAATGGCTTGTTTTATTGTTTCCGGACTGGTGACAAATATGTTCGCTGGAAAGATTTGAATTTCCTGAAACTCTTCAAGTGTATTGTTGTTCTCTGGTTCAAAAGTTTCGATACTTTCTATCTCGTCACCCCAAAAGACGATTCGTATTGCAAAGTCAGCATAGGCCACATAGATATCCACAGTGTCACCTTTCACTCTAAATTGTCCCCTAGATAATTCAATTTCTGTGCGAGAGTATAGATTTTCTACTAATTGCAATAAAAATTTATTTCTAGAAAGGAGTTGACCTACCTGTATCTTAATCAATCCTTTGTGAAACTCCGCTGGATTGCCAATTCCATAAATACAGGATACGGAAGAAACAACGATTACGTCTCTTCTTCCTGAAAGTAATGCTGAAGATGCACTTAGTCTAAGCTTTTCGATTTCATCGTTAATAGAAAGGTCTTTCTCTATAAAGGTGTTGGTGATTGGTAGGTACGCTTCAGGCTGATAATAATCATAATAGGATACAAAATATTCTACAGCATTGTTGGGGAAAAAGGCCTTAAATTCTCCATATAATTGAGCTGCGAGCGTTTTGTTGTGAGATAAAATAAGGGTTGGTCGATTGACTTCATTGATCAGATTGGCTGCTGTAAATGTTTTTCCACTGCCTGTTACTCCCAGAAGCGTTTGATGGGCAACTCCGTCTTTGATTCCACTTGTAAGTTGGCTGATTGCTTCTGGCTGATCACCTGTTGGAATGAAATCACTGACTAACTTAAAATCCATCTGGATGCAAATTTACGAGTTTGATTTTCGGTTATGAACGTATTTACTAACTTTATTACATGCTTGATGAAAAGAAGTTTAAAAAACTAAATACTGCGCAGCGGTATGAGCGTCTTAAAAAGGAGGGTAAACATCTTGCATCCAGGTATTATGCTGATTATAATGTCCATCTGTGTTATTTAGAGCCGCATTACGTAGAAATATGGTATAAGATGGGTTTTGATATGATCTATTGGATTGAAATCGTCAAGAACAAGGATACGTTACACGCTTATGCCGACTTGGTAAATATTAAGAAAGATTTGGGTTTGGATTGAAGTTTTTAATGGCAGTCATATTAATGGTTTCTTTTTCTGCAAGCGGTCAAATTTCTGGTGTCAAGAAAAAAAGATCTTATTTAGATTCTGTAGCTAAGTCTCACGTCGCATTGCTTAAAGGGGGTGTTTTGTTAGTGAGGCTTCAGACACGTGAGAAATTGCTTGCCTCTTTGTTGGATAGGAAAGATGTTGTTGAATTTGATAAGCAAAAAAAAATTATTGCTTTAGAGCATTTGGAAATTGTAAATGCTGTTCGAGCGAATTACCACTTTTCTCAGTATTATTTTTTCTATGCGCATCAATCAAATAAAGTAAAGCAGAGAGAATTTAGCGGTGTGCTACTCAATGATTCGCTTGAGGTTGTGGTTGATAATATTCAACATTTTCATGTGTTAGATCCCTACGAAATTGAATTTAAATCAATGAATTCACATCAGTCTGGATTGTGTGTTTTAGATTGTGATTTTGTGCAGTTGGAAAAGCCATTCCCATATTACGTGAGGAAGAGAGATGCTTTAAAATTTTTAAGGAGAGATTATTTTCAGATGATGCAGGTATTGCAGAAAAATTTAGACTTTTCTGTTAGAAAATGGGGGTTGATTTAGACAGATTCGCCCTGTCTTTTTTTGACACATTAGTTTCTTAAAAGGAAACTATTCCCATTATGGGAATAATTACACCGATTCAATTTTCATAATCCTCTCTTTTTCAAATGTTTAAGTAGTAGGGCTTAATGCTTGTAATTAGTTCGTGCACTCCTAATCCATGTTTCTTTCGATTAGTAGTT